>CAJKPX010000017.1 GCA_905201895.1 uncultured Eubacteriales bacterium
CTGCGCCAACGGCGCAGACCCCTTTTAGGTTTTTATTTACAGTTGACGTCGGATTTTTTCGAGAGTCGCCTTTTCCAGGCGCGACACCTGTGCCTGCGAAATACCGATCTCCTCGGCGATCTCCATCTGGGTCTTGTTGCGGTAAAAGCGCAGATTGATGATCTTGCGCTCTCGCTCGGAGAGCTGCTTCATTGCCTCGCGCAATACGATATTTTCCAGCCATGCCTCGTCACCGTCCGAGGTGTCGGCAAGCTGGTCCATGAGAAAGAGAGAATCGCCGTTGTCATTGTAAACCGGCTCATAGAGCGAGATTGGCTCCACAATTGCCTCCATTGCATGCATCACGGCGTCCTTCTGTTCGCCCACTCGCGCGGCGATCTCCTCAACCGTCGGCTCGCCCTCCTTGACCGAGAGCAGCTCCTCGCGTGCCTGAAGCGCACGATAGGCAAGATCGCGCACCGATCGACTGATGCGAATAGCGTTGTTGTCGCGTAGATAGCGGCGAATTTCGCCGATGATCATTGGAACCGCGTAGGTTGAAAATTTGACGTCCATCTCCACGTTGAAGTTGTCCACCGCCTTTACAAGCCCGATGCAGCCCACCTGAAACAGATCGTCGGGGTTCTCACGCCGCCCCGAGAATCGTTGAATGATCGAGAGCACCAACCGCAGATTTCCGCTGATCAGCTCCGCCCTCGCCTTCTCGTCACCCTGACGTGCGCGCAGGAGCAGTGCGCGCTTTTCCTCGTCGGTCAAAACCTTTAGCTGCGAGGTGTTCACCCCGCAGATTTCCACTTTGTTATAATACATTCCAAGAAAACTCCGTTTTTCGTTTCAAGGAAAGTATTGCCGAGACGAGCACGGATTTATACATCCATTATTTGGCGTACAGGCGGTTGTAACTATTTGTCTTCTTTTTTCAGGATAGGGGAGCGCGAGGGGGAAGGACGCTTTTTGAAAAAATCGTCCTTCCCCCTCGCAGGTTTTTATTTTGTTTTCATCAAAGCCGCTCCGCCTCGGCAAGCCAAAGGGCAGAGGATGCGTCGGAGGGCATGTGCCAATCGCCGCGCGGCGAAACGCCAACCGAGCCGATCTTGGGTCCGTCGGGCATGCAGGAGCGCTTGAACTGCTGGCTGAAGAACCGACGAATAAAGGTCTTGAGCCACTTTTTCAGCGTTTCCTCGTCATAAACGCTGCCGAGAGCCGCACGGGCGAGTCGGTAGAGCTTGGTGGGAGACGCGCCGTAGCGGAGCATATGGTAGAGATAGAAATCGTGCAGCTCGTAGGGGCCAACCAGGTCCTCGGTCTTTTGCGCAATCTCGCCGCTCTCGTCGGCAGGGAGCAGCTCGGGAGAAACGGGTGTGCCGAGCACGTCACGGAGTGCGGCGGCAAGCTTCTCCTCGCCCTGTGCGGCATAGCGGTTTGCGGCGTGCGAAACCAGATGACGTACCAGCGTTTTCGGGATTGCGGCATTCACCGCGTACATTGACATGTGGTCTCCGTTGTAGGTCGCCCATCCAAGCGCCAGCTCGGAGAGGTCACCCGTTCCGATCACCATGCCGCCGCAATCGTTGGCAATATCCATCAGGATCTGCGTGCGCTCACGTGCCTGACTATTCTCGTAGGTCACGTCGCGAATTGCGGGATCGTGCCCAATGTCACGGAAATGCAGATTGACCGCATCAAAAATATCAACGGTTCGGAAATCCACGCCCAGCTCCTCACAAAGGACTGTGGCGTTATTTTTCGTGCGTGCGGTTGTGCCGAAGCAGGGCATGGTGACTGCAACGATATCGCGTCTCGGTCTGCCGAGTGCATCCATTGCTCGTACCATCACCAAAAGTGCCAGCGTGGAGTCGAGACCGCCCGAGATGCCGAGCACCAGCTTTTTCGCAAATGCACGCTCCACACGTTGCTTGAGTCCGGCCGCCTGCATGGTGAGAATTTCCTCACAGCGGCGGGCACGCGCTGCGGGATCGGCAGGGATGAAGGGATGCGGATCAATCGCACGCGTCAGCTTGGTTTCGGTGACGTTGAGCGAGAAGGGGATTTCACAGTAGACCGTGTTTTCAAAGCCTGCCGCCTGTGTGCGTCGACGCTCGGATTGCACGCGTTGAACGTCGATCTCGGTAATCAGAAGCTCCGACGGTGCAAACGGAGCTCTCTGGGCAACCGTTTTGCCCAGCTCCACGATCGCGCCGTGAGCGCCAAACACAAGATCGGTGGTCGATTCGCCTTCGCCCGCACCCGAATAGAGATACGCGGTTTTCGTACGCGCGCAGACCGATTGGATCATGCCGAGTCGGGTCTCTGCCGCTCCCACGCAATCGCAAAGCGCAGAAGGATTGCAGATCAGCGTTGCACCCGATGCCGCATGAGAGAGTGCGGGAGGAACGGGCGCGCCGAGGTCGGCACCGATCTCCACAGCGATGCGGAGCGCGGGCAGATCGTCACATGTAAAGACCTGATCGCGGCACAAATAGACTTTCTCTCCGCCGAGGCAGAGCGTTTCATTTGGCTCATCAAACAAAAAATAGCGGCTGTCGGCAAGCTCGGCAGAGGGGGTCGATTTGGGGATAAATCCAAGCACGCGTCCGCCGAGGCAAACCGCGGCACAGTTATAGAGCGCGGAGCCTGCCGCGATGGGGAGCCCCACCACCGACACCATGTTGTAGTCGCGCGTTTTGGCAACGTAGCGCTCCAGAGCAACACGTGCTCCCTCGATCAGCGTCTCGGAGAAAAAGAGATCGCCGCAGGTTGCTCCCGTGATGCAAAGCTCGGGAAAGACCAGAACGCGCACCTCTGCCTCGTTTGCCTCTGCCGCCAGGCGAAGCATTTCGCCAACGTTATAAGAGGGATCGGCAACGCGAAGCTTGGGCGTTGCGGCGCAAACCTTGATAAAACCGTTTTTCATGAGTGTTTCGTCCTTTCAAAAAGACTTTTTCAAACATATCCAATTTATTATACCGCATATTGCTCTTGATTACAAGATGATTTTTCAAACTTTCTCCATTTTTTAGGGTATATCTCGCAAAAACTTGACAAAATTCGACAGAAGGGCTATAATATAGGAAGCAAAACGAAAAGCAGACGGTTGTTCACCGTCTGCTTTCGGATGCTGCTTTTATTTCTGCTGCTGCTCGAGATACTTTACAACGTCGTTGATAGTGATGAACTTGTGAATGTCATCGTCCTCGATCTCAATTTCAAATTTGTCCTCGCAAAGCATAATCAAATCGGCAAGCTCGATCGAGTTGATGCCGAGATCGTTCGCAAGCTCGGACTCGGGGGTGATTTCCTCGGGGTCGAGCTGAAGCTCCTCCACCAGAATGTTCTTGAGCGTTTCAAACATTGCGATTGTTCCTCCAATAAAATTTTTGGCACAAATGCCTTTTGGTCAATCATTACCCGTCAATTATACAACATATTTCCATCTTTGTCAAGAAAAATCTTTCGACTTTCCGCATTATTTTTCCATTTTGTCACAAAACAATGCAATCTCTGCCCGAATTGGGCATGATTTTGCAGGAAAGGAGTTTCCGTGCAAATATTTTACCGCCGTCCGCTTGCTCTCTCGGCAACGCTTTTTGTGCTCTGTGCGGTTGCGGCTCTGCGTCTGGCTGGACATGTCAAGCTGCTTCTGTTGTGCCTTGCTGCGGCATTTCTGACCGTGCTGATCCTTGCCCGTATCCTACGCCGTCGCGCAAGCGTGCGACTGTTCGTTGCCATTTTGTGCACCGTTGCAATTCTGCTTTCGCTTCTCTCATCCTATCTGTTCTTCGATGTTCGCTATGCCGACCTCCAGGAGACCATCGGCAAGGAGCACCCTGTGGAGGGCTACGTGCTCGAGCGCATTGGATCGGGGCCTTTTTACAGCTATCTGCGCGTGCGTGTCACCTCTTATGAGGGCGGTGGAGCGCCGTTTGACGCTCTGCTGGAGTTGACCCTTCCGTCCTCACTTCAGGTTGGCGACGGCTTTCGGGCTACCGTTACGCCGAGAACATACACCGCCGAGGACGGCTATGACGAGCGCATTTTCCGACTCTCGGACGGATGCCTGCTGATTCTGACCGTTGAGGAGGGCGAGAATTGTCAACGCACCGAGCGCGAGCACAACGCGCTTGAGGTTTTTTCCTCAAAGATCAACCTGAAGCTTGCCTATGCACTCCGTAATGCGATCGGCGGAGAGGAGGGAGGCCTTTGTGCGGCACTTTTGCTCGGAAACCGCACCTGGCTCACCGACGGCACCATACTCGATTTCCGCCGTGCGGGCATTTCGCATCTGTTGGCGCTGAGCGGTCTGCACGTGTCGATCCTGATCGCCTTTGTGGATTTTCTGCTCAAGCGTCTCCGCACGCCGAAGCCATGCTGCGCCATCCTCATTCCGCTCTTCGCAATCGCCTATCTGATTCTTACGGGATGCGCCGTTTCCACCTGCCGTGCAGTGCTCATGACCTGCATGCTTTACTTCGCGTTTCTCTCAAGCGCACGCTATGATCCCTTTACTGCGCTTTGCACGATCCTCGCTGCAATTCTGCTTGTCACGCCCTACGCAGTTTACGATCTCTCGCTCTGGATGTCCTTCCTTGCCGCTGCCTCAATCGTGATCTTCTCACCCGCACTCGGTGCATGGATGCGAAGCTCCAAGCGGCTCAATAGAATGCCGCGCCTGCTGTCCCGTGCGATTGGGGCGCTCCTATCGGCAATTCTCGTTGGTTTCGTGGCAAATCTGGCACTTCTTTTGCTGTCCGCAGCGGTGTTCGGTGAGCTTTCGCTCGCTTCAATTCCGGCAACGCTTCTGCTTTCGGTGCCCGTCACGCTTCTCCTGATCCTGTCAGCTCTTGCGCTTCTTTTCCCGTTCATCCCAATTTTGCCGTCGGTCTGCTCCTCGATTGCAGGTCTGCATCTTGCCATTGCAGATCGCTTTTCGGCGCTTGAATGGGTCATGATACCTGCAAACGATTATTTCACGGGTGCAATTCTGACCGTCCTGACGGTAGCACTCGTCTTGCTTGCCGTTTGTCGGGTCAGGCATCCTCTGCGCATGCTCGCAACCGTCTTTCCGCCCCTGCTGGTCTTGGCGGTGCTCGTTTCCACAGCCGTGACCGCGTATTCGCCGCGTTACGAGGAGCGCATACAGATCAGCAGCACCTATTTCGGAGACGTTGAGCTCCGCACCAATCACGGTGAGGCAACCGTGATCAACCGTGCTCGCAACAATATCTCCGAGGCGAATTGGATCAGGTATGCCGCGCTTTCGGAGCGTGCCACCGATATCGACCACCTTGTTTATCCGCGCTATTATAATCAGTCCACCTATTTTCTCGCGCGACTCTGTGGAACGATGCGTGTCGAAACGCTCCATCTTCCCGAGCCAATCACCGAGCGTGAGCATGCCATTGCCGCACGCATTGCCGAGGAGGCGGCGTTGCACGGCGTTACGGTCGTTTACGATGCCGAATATTGGTTCAATTGATTTTTTTATCACTCTCCCCGATTTGTGTCGGGGAGAGTCCTTTTTTCATATCCTGTTACCGTATAAAGGAAATTTGACCAGGACAGAGGAGGGGACTATCATGACGGATCGGATCGGGCTTGCCGTGCTTGGCGGCGACGAGCGGCAGATCGCAATGGCGAGGGCGCTTGCCGACCGGGGGTATGACGTGTTCGTTTGGGGCTTGGGTGCCTGCGCAGATCGCATTGGGAGTGCTATTGCTTGTGAGCAATGGCAGGATGCCATCAAGGATGCAGGTGTGGTGATTCTTCCGTTGCCTGCAAGCGGTGACGGTGTACGGGTGCATTGCCCTTTGCATGCCCCCGACCAGCTTCTTCGCCTAACCACGCTGCTCGATTCGATCCCGGGGCGACTTCTGCTCGGTGGGCGACTCGGGGAGTCCGTGCGAAGCATTGCTGAGCAAAAGCAGATCAAATGGATTGACTATTTTGATAGCGAGATTCTGCAGCTCAAAAACGCCGTTCCTACAGCCGAGGGGGCGATCGCGGTTGCCATGCGCGAGCTTCCCGTCACGGTAGATGGCGTGCATGCCGCCATTCTTGGCTTTGGGCGCATCGGCGCACTTCTGGCAGACCGACTTCGTGCGCTCGGTGCCGAGGTCACGGTCTATGCACGCAGAAGTGAGCAGCGCACGCTGGCAGAGCTGCATCATCACCGTTCCGCGCGCTTGATCTGCCGCGATGGGCGAACGGTGCCCGAGGTGTTTGACTCCAATCTGCGCGTGATTTTTAACACCGTTCCGCAATGGATCCTCACGCGCGAGGTTCTGGAGACTCTGCCACGGAATTGCGTGCTTATTGACCTCGCCTCCGCTCCCGGCGGAATCGACCGCACGGCGGCACAGGAGCTGGGGCTTCGGGCAGTCTGGGCAACTGCGTTGCCAGGAAAATGTGCTCCCGAGAGTGCCGGGCATATCCTTGCTGATACGATCGAAGAGATTTTGACGGAATATGCCATTTTACCCCACGGATCGAAAAGGAGGCTTGAGAAATGATTGGATATGCTTTTTGCGGGTCCTTCTGCACGCATGCAAAGGCATTGACCGAGCTGGAGCGCTTGCTTGCGGCAGGCTATGAGATTCAACCGATCATGAGCGAAACGGTTTGGCAGACTGACACGCGCTTTGGAACGGCAGAGGCACTCCGTTCGCGCGTGGAGACCCTTTGTGCGCGACCCGTGATCCACACGGTTGTGGATGCCGAGCCGCTTGGCCCCGCCGTTCCGCTCGAGGCACTTATTCTTTCTCCATGTACCGGCAATACACTTGCGAAGATTGCAAACGGGATTACCGATAACACGGTCTGCATGGCGGCAAAGGCGCATCTGCGGAGCGACCGTCCGCTCGTCATCTCACTTGCCTCCAACGATGCGCTTTCGGCAAATCTGCGCAATATCGCAACCCTGCTCTCGCGCAAGCAGGTCTATTTCGTGCCCATGCATCAGGATGATCCCGAGAAAAAGCCGCATTCGCTGGTTGCCGAGTTTTCGCTTCTTCAGCCCACCCTGCAGGCGGCGTTTAACGGCAAGCAATTCCGACGCCTGTTTTTGTGACTCACGGTCAACGCTTGCCAAAAAGCGTGCCGAGCCACGCTACGTCCTCACGGTCGATCGAACCGCACAGGCGCAACAGCAGCACGTAAAGGGCAAACGCCACCACGCAATGGAGTGCGATCGTCGGTGCGAGCGGAAATCCGCACCGGGGCAGTCGCTCCAGGATGAAGCGAAGGAGACAGGTTGACACCACGATGCAGGCGAGTGGCTTGTAAACCCATTTGAACAGGCGAATGCGAGGGCTTGAAACCGAGAGAAGATGCGCGATGCTGAGCACGGTGTTGAAAAGCTCTGAAAAATAAATGGTGATCAAGTAGCCGTCGATGCCAAGGGTGGGGATCAGGAGCCACGCAAGAATGACCGAGATCAGTGCGTCGGCAATGTTGACGTTCATCGAGTAGACCTGCTCCCCAAGCCCCTTCATCATGGCATCGGTCGCGGTGTCGATATACATGATCGGGATCAGGGGGGCGAGCAGACGCAGATAGCGTCCCGTTTCGGTGTTGGGGTAGAGTGCCTCCCCGATTTCCTCTGAAAAGCAGATGAGAACACCCGCTACACCAATCGAAAAGAGCAACGCCAACCACCACACGCGAGAGATCATATAGCGTATGTGTCGCTCATGTCCCTTGACGCGACATTCGGCAAGCTCGGGGATCAAAAGCCCCGAAAAAGATGCGATCAGCGCGGCGGGATAGAGAATGATCGGCATTGCCATGCTGTGAATACTACCGTAAGCCGAGAGAGCCGCACCGTGAGAAGCGCCGCTGTTGCGCAAACCCTCCGGAATGAGAATGTGTTGTAGAGTCACGAGCCCCGAGCGGATGGCGGCGGTCAGCGCAATGGGGAGTGAAATCTTCATCAGCTGGGCTCCGATCCGCGTGTGCTCCGCAACAGTGCGCGAGGGCAGGTAGCGGCGACGGTCGAGCAGATAGAGCAGAAATTCTGCGAAAAACGAAACGATTTCGGCAAGCGTTCCGCCAAGCACCAATGCACAGCAGGTGCTCTCAATATCGTTCCCGACAACGAGCGCCAGCAGATACATCGACGCTCCGATCTTGACTGCCTGCTCCAGCACCTGCACCGCAGCATTTTTATAGGTGCGTCGCACCGCGGTAAAATATCCCCCAAGTGCCGAGGAAACTGCAATGAGCGGCAGGGTAATGCCAAAGAGGCGAAGCGAGCGCACGGTTCGTGCATCCTTGAGCCAATGGATGCCGATCGGCTCTGCAAGAAAAAAGAGCAGGAGTGCAACCGCACCTCCGCTCGAGAGAGCATAGAGGATCGCACGCCGCATCACTGCGCCTGCTCGCTCGGGGTGAGACGTACCGAGCTCCTCGCTCACCACGCGTGTCACACCAAGGTGGATGCCTGCGCTCGCCAAGGTCAGAGCAAAGCCGTAAACCCCCGACATCAGCGAGAAAAGCCCCATCGCCTCCGCGCCCGTGCGGTTGGAGATATAAACCTGAAAGCTCACGCCAACCGTTCGCATCAGAAGCGATGCAGCGGTGAGAAGCATCGCATTCCAGAAAATTTGTCCCGCCCGTTTCTTTTCCATATTTGCCGCCTCCTTTTGGCTGTCCTTCTTCATTCTATGATGCAGAAAGCACAAATACGCATCGTTTTCTTGCAAAAGGATGCTGTGCGGGCGCTTTTGGGATGGAAAATTATGCAAAAAGCAAAAATAGAAATATTGGAATGCAGAAAAAAACATGCAAAAAGAATATTGACAAACAGGCGAAGATATTATATCATATTAGAGTCATTTTACATCTGACCAAAAAGGAGAAATAAGAAGTATGCTGATTCACGTTTGTGAGCTTTGCGGCTATGAGTACAATCCCAAAACGGGAGACCCTGACAATGATATTGCAGAGGGCACCGATTTTGAAGATCTGCCCGAGGATTGGGTTTGCCCTCTGTGCGGCGCATCCAAGGATGATTTCACCGAGGAGAACGTTGAAAGCGACGAGGATGAGGACATCTGAATTGCATCATACTGTAAGGGTTGCTTGCCTTTGTGCGGTGGCCCTTTTCTTTTTTTTCCTGTTTTGCGAACCCCTGTGAAAAATGATTGTTCGATGGTTGACTTTTATTGACCGGTATGGTAAAATATAATAGATAAGAAACAGAAAAACGGGAGTTGGATATGAAGAAAAAAATGTTGGCGGTTGACGGAAACAGCATTCTCAACCGTGCTTTTTACGGGATTCGTCCCCTGACCACGAAGGACGGCTTTTGCACCAATGCGCTCTACGGAATGGTTACCATGATCAGCCGTCAGGCAGAGGCTCTGAAGCCCGACTACTGTGCGGTCGCGTTTGATCTCAAGGCACCCACCTTCCGACACAAAATGTACGATGCCTACAAGGCAGGGCGCCGCCCCATGCCCGAGGAGCTTGCCATGCAGCTGCCTGTTGCCAAGGAGCTTCTCGCCGCCATGGGATACCACGTGCTCGAGCTGGAGGGCTACGAGGCAGATGATATTCTCGGTACGCTCGCTTCCATGTGCGAGAACGCCGATTGCGAGGCGTATTTGCTCACGGGTGACCGTGATTCGCTGCAGCTCATCAGCGACCGCGTTCATGTTCTGCTTGCCACCAACACCGACACGTTGGATATGAACGAGGAGGCTTTTCTTGCCAAATACGGTGTGCCGTCATCCTCCTTCGTCGACGTCAAGGCTCTCATGGGAGATAGCTCCGATAACATTCCGGGTGTGCCCGGTATCGGGGAAAAGGGGGCACTCAAGCTCATCGGAGAATACGGTTCGCTCGATGGCGTTTACGAGGCACTTCCCACCGCAAAGCATACGCCCTCCATGCGTACCAAGCTCGAAAACGGGCGCGACAGTGCCTATCTTTCGCGCGATCTGGCGCGGATCTGTCGCAGCGTTCCGCTCGGCAAAACGCTTGAGGACCTGCAAAATCGCGGTATTCAGGCAGCGGACGCACGCCGACTCTTTCTGCGTCTGGAGTTTTCGGCTTTTCTCAAGCGCTTCGGGTTGGATCGCGTGGATCAAGAGCCGCAGGCAGAAGGGGAGAACACCGCTGCAGAAGCCGTTGCAGGGGCTTCATTCGACGAAAAGAATATGGGTGTGGTGCAGGTCGATTTAGCGTCGCTTGCCGAGCGCCTGCGTGACTCCGCTCTGCTTGCCATCGACCCGACAGAGGACGGCTGGATGCTCTCAAACGGGAATGAAATTTGGACGGTCGATGCCTCGGACGACGAGATTGTTCCGTTGCTCGATGGCAAAGCTCTGATCTGCTATGATTATAAAACGCTCTGCAAGGCAGGGCACGTCAGCCTCTCGGATAACGCGATTTTTGATCTGATGCTCGGCGCATACCTGGTCAATTCGGCAAAGGGCAATTACGAGCTGCCGATGCTCGTTACCGACTACCTCGGTGAGCTTTCCGACACCGAGCGCCCGCGCATTTCCTACTTTTTCTCGCTTTACGAGCCGATCCGCACCCGTTTGGAGGAGAGCGGACAGGCGGCGCTCCTGACCGAGCTGGAAATTCCGCTGGCACGCGTGCTTGCCGACATGGAGCGAACGGGATTTTATATTGACCGCGAGGGGATCGCCGCCTACGGCAAGAGCCTTGCAGCGGTTGCAGCCGAGCTCGAATCGCGCATTTATTTCCACGCGGGGCGCGAGTTCAACATTCAATCGCCCAAGCAGCTGGGAGAGGTGCTGTTCGACACGCTCGGTTTGCCACACTCCAAAAAGACCAAAACGGGATATTCCACCGACGTGGAGGTGCTCAATAAGCTCCGCCCCTACCACGAGATCGTGGAGGATATTCTTGACTACCGTCAGGTGATGAAGCTCAAGAGCACCTACGTGGACGGGCTTCTCAAGGTTGCCGACGCAAGCGGTCGCGTGCACACCAATTTCAAGCAGACGGGAACCGCAACGGGGCGTCTTTCGTCCACCGAGCCCAATCTCCAAAATATTCCGATCCGCACACCGCTGGGACGTGAGCTGCGCCGCTTTTTCCTGCCCGCCGATCCGAGCTACGTGATCGTGGATGCCGACTATTCGCAGATCGAGCTGCGACTGCTGGCGCATATTTCCAATGACCGTAACATGATTGACGCCTTCCTCGGCGGCACCGACATTCACACCTCCACCGCCGCAACTGTGTTCGGTGTTGATCCCGATGCGGTTACGCTTGAAATGCGAAAAAAAGCAAAGGCGGTCAATTTCGGTATTCTTTACGGTATCGGCGCCTTCTCGCTCTCGGATGATCTCGGCGTTTCTCGCGCACAGGCGCAGGAATTCATCGACCGCTATCTGGCAAGCTATCCCGGGATCGACGCCTATCTGCAGGCGATCATCAAGGAGGCTTATGAAAACGGCTACGTTTCCACCCTGTTCGGTCGACGCCGTTATATTCCCGAGCTCGCTGGTACGAACAAAATTCAAAAGAAGTTCGGTGAGCGCGTGGCAATGAACAGCCCGATCCAGGGCACCGCTGCCGACGTGATCAAGCTTGCAATGGTGCGCGTTTACCAAAAGCTTTGCGAGAGCGGTATCGACGCGCGACTCATTTTGCAGGTGCATGACGAGCTGCTCATCGAGGCGCATGCCTCGTGTGCCGACCGTGCACGCGAGATCCTCAAGGAGGAGATGGAGCGTGCGGTCAGCTATTCGGTTCCGCTTGACGTGGATATTCACGTTGGCGCAACGTGGTACGATGCAAAATAAATTTTCAGGGAGACCCCATTCTGCGGAGTCTCCCTTGCTTGTTAGCGTGTGAGGATTGCGATCATGGCAACCGTGAGCCCACCCTGCAGCGCTTTGCCGAGGAGATAGGGGCGTAGCGATAGCCCGTGTCCGCTGCAGAAGGAGAGCGTCTGGCAATGCACCGACAGGCCCGACCATCCCGCCGCAAACGCCGCGATCAGACGTGCTGCACGCGCGGAGGAGAGGGATGCGGCACGCTCCGCGCCGCCCGATAGCTCAAAGATGGTGTGGAGGATCGCAGAAATCGGTTCGGGCAGATCGAGCGGCGCAAGGATGAGTCCGAGTGCGCCGACGATGGTTGAAAAAAAGACTATGTATGCGCAAACGAGGAGCATGCTCTGCGTTGCCGATCCAACGGCGTCGGTCAGGCGCTTTGCCGCAGAAGGGCGCACTCCAACGGTGGGGCAGACATGCACGGTTTGCGTTGCCTGCCCCCGTGCTCGCAGGCGAAACAGAATTCCCACAAGCAGTGCGGAAAGCAGCGTGCAAATATAGAGTGTGATTCCAAAGCGACGGTCCGAGAGCAGCGTGCTGCCAACCGTGCCGATCAGAAAGGCGGGAGAGGGGCAGGAGGCGCATGCGATGGCACGTTCTGCCTCGTCGCGTGAAATGCTACCTCTTTGATAGGCGTGCAGGGCACAACGCGTACCAATCGGAAAGCCGCAGAGCATTCCGAGGAAAACGGCGCAAACTCCGTCATCGGTTAGCCCGAGCAGACGGCGAAGCGGGGAGAACACGCGGCAGATGAGGCGCCGAATTGTCTGCCCTGATACGATCAGCTCGGAGAGCACCGCAAAGGGAAAAAGCGAGGGGATCACGGTTTTTGCACATACCGTGAGGCCGCGTGTCATAAAAGCGCTTGCAGCCTCGGCGTTCCGCAGGAGAAGCAGAAGGCAAAAAAGCGTGCAAAAGCCAAAGAGCAGTTCTGCGGCATCGGGGAGCAGGGTACTGCGGGTTCTTTTCTTGGTGTGTTGGACCGGAGTCATGCCGCACCTCCTTTTTGCATAGGATAAAGCAGTATCGTTGCAATCTACGCGTGCGACGCCGATTTTATTCCCTCAACGGAGCACGCGATCAAGGGAGGCTTTCGTTTTTATGCAAAAAGAAGAACAACCCAAAAAGAATGATCTTCGCAGCCGTTACGGAATGCAGAGTCTGCTTGCGCGACGCGAGCTGATCGTGTTGGCGGGAGATTCGCGCGCCACGCTCCACGGTTGCCGCAGAATTCTCCGATATTCCCCCGAAGAAATCCGACTCTGCATTGGTCGGCGCGAGGTCTCGCTTATGGGTGAGCGGCTGATTTGTACCTGCTTTTCCGCAGGAAGCGTCACGGTGGAGGGCATGATCCGCGCGGTCAGCTTTCTTTCTCCGTCGGGGGGCGGTCACAGATGAGCCTCTCGTTGTTTCTGCTCGGTAGCCGTCGCGTCGGTTGCAGCGCAGCTTACTCGACGGCGTTGCTTGACCTGTGCCTTCTCAATGGCATTCAGTTCGCCGGTTTTTGCACCGCCCCCGACGGCGCGGTTTCCTTTTCTCTCCCAACCGCGGAGGCGAAGCGGCTTCTGCGCCTTGCCAACGCCGCAGGGATTACGGTTCGGGCAGAGCCGTGGCGCGGGCTTCCTGCGTTCCTTTGGCGTTATCGCCGTCGCGCGGGGCTCTTGGTCGGCGCCGTTCTGATCGCGTTTTTGTTGACACTTGCCGAGCGTTTTGTTTGGGATGTGCGCGTGACGGGAAACGTGACCATGACCGAGAGTGAGGTGATCGAGGAGCTCCGCTCATGTGGGTTTGGCGTTGGCTCCTATATCCCGTCGGTGCATGCCGCATCGCTTGAAAATCGCGTCCTGCTTGCCTCGGATCGCATTTCCTGGATTTCAGTCTATCTGGACGGAACAGTCGCGCGCGTGCAGGTGATCGAGCACGTGGAAACACCGCCACCAACCGACACCTCGCGTCCTGCCAATCTCGTTGCCGCTGTCGACGGACAGATCGAGCTGGTCGAGCTCTATCGGGGCAACTGCGTGGTCAAGGTGGGGCAGGCGGTGCGTCGGGGAGACCTGCTTGTGAGCGGTCTTTACGATAGCACGCTCCACGGCTACCGATACACTCGCGCCGCAGGAAAAATTCTTGCACGCACCGAACGCACGCTTCGCATCGAAATTCCGCTTTCCTATACCGAAAAGGTCTATCAGAACGAAAAAATCGGTAAAATTTACCTCCAATTTTTTGATTATTCACTAAAAGTTTTCAAAAGTGTTGGAAATGGGACAGATACATGTGATATAATAAAAGAGGAAATCAATCCAAGCCTCCTTGGAGCGCACACGCTTCCGATCGGAATCATGGTTGAAAAATGGGTTCCGTACGTCGAAAGAGCGGCGGTCAGGTCCCACGAGGATGCGCTCTTGCTTGCCTATGCCGAGCTCGATCGGGAGCTGGCAGGGCTCTCGGAGCAGGTGGAGGTGCTCGGAAAAACGATCCGTACCGAGCTCGGAGAGGATCGCTTGATTTTGAGCTGCACGCTGTCCTGCATCGAGGATATTGCGTTGCAGAGCGAATTTGAAATTATCGAGTGAAAAATCGAAAGGAATTTTATGAACCGTAAAGTGTTTCGCATCAGCCACCCCGGGGCAACCGCCAAGATATTCGGGAATTTCGACAGCAACGCCCGCCTGATCGAGGAGCGCTTTGCCGTCACCTTGCGCAACCGTGAAAGCGAGTCGGGAGATTCGATCGTGATTGAGGGCGAGCGCGAGGAGGACGTCAACGCCGCCGCACAGTGCGTGGAATATCTGCATGGTTTGTCGGCAAAAACCGACGTGCTCACCGAGCAATCGGTTCAGTACGCCATTGATATGGTCGGCTCGGGTGAGGGCGGCTCTCTGGCGGAGTTGAGTGACGAATGCATCTGCCTGACGGTACGCGGCAAGCCCATCAAGGCAAAAACGGTGGGGCAAAAGCAGTATGTCGATCTGATCCGCAAAAATACGATCGTGCTCGGCGTTGGACCGGCAGGAACGGGAAAAACCTTTCTGGCGGTTGCGATGGCGGTGCGAGCCCTGCGCGAGAAGCAGGTCAACCGCATCATCCTCACGCGCCCTGCGATTGAGGCGGGCGAGAAGCTCGGATTTCTCCCCGGGGACCTGCAGAGCAAGATCGACCCCTATCTCCGCCCGCTTTACGATGCACTCTATGAGATGATGGGCACCGAAAATTACCAGAAGTTGGTGGAAAAGGGCACAATCGAGATCGCACCGCTTGCCTACATGCGCGGACGCACGCTCGACGATTCCTTCATCATCCTTGACGAGGCACAAAACGCTACACCCGAGCAGATGAAGATGTTTCTCACGCGCCTGGGCTTCAATTCCAAGGCGGTGGTGACGGGTGACCTGACCCAAACCGACCTGCCGCGCGGACAGAAAAGCGGACTTTCCACCGCAGTCAAAATTCTTTCGGGCATCGAGGATATCGGAATTCACTATTTCTCGGAGCGCGATGTGGTGCGTCACCGATTGGTGCAAAAGATCATTCAGGCATATGAAAAATACGATCGGGAGCTCGCACGCCGTGAGGCGGAGCGTCGGTCGGAGAAGGCAGACAGGGCAGAAAAGAAATTCCGTGCTGAGCGTAAGCCACAGCAGTAAAAATCAAACGATAAAGAGGATAAGACAATGACCAGAAAAATGAACATGAGAATTTATTTTGAAAATGAAACCGACACCCCCGTCACCTATAAGCTCAAGATGCTGGTACGCCGTGCAGTTGAGGCAACGCTCGATCACGAGCAGTTCGGCAACGCGGCAGAGGTTTCGGTCACCTTCACCGATAACGAGGGCATTCACGCACTCAACAAAAAGTTCCGCGGTATTGACCGCCCCACCGACGTGCTCTCCTTTCCGCTCTTTGATTACGAGGGCGAGACCGATGAGCCCCCCGTGGACGAGCTGATCGGAATGCTTGGCGACATTGTGATTTCGCTCGAGCAGGCGGCGGCACAGGCGGAAAAATTCGGACATAGCTTTGAGCGCGAGGTTGCCTTCCTCACGGTGCATTCCATGCTCCATCTGCTGGGCTACGATCATGAAACCGGCGAGGCGGACGAGCTCGATATGCGTGCGCGTCAGCGTGCAATCATGGAGGAGATGGGGCTGTCGGTGGAAAGCGACGGCTGATCTCCTGCGTGAGGCAGATTGCCTTCAAGATACGTGCATCAAATTTTTGTTAGAAAGGGAGCTCCCGTGATCGGGGGCTATGGCAAAAGCAATGGGATATCGCGAAAAGTACACTCGTTCAAGCAACCGTGACCGTCAAAGAGGACCCGACACCGCAGGAAAAACCGAAAACTTCTTCTCGCGCAACGTGCGCCTGATCACCTTTTTGGTCTGTATAGGCGTGTTTCTTGCCTTCTTTGTGCCGATTGTTGCCTACGAGACAATTGATTATCTCAAGGCAGCGCGTGACACACGCCCTGAAATGACGCTCAACGACGTGCTCCGGCTCTCCGAGCAAAACGGAAAGATCTCCGAAAAGCAGATTCAGAAATTCAAAACTACGCATGTGGATGTGCAGGCAGCTACGATCTACTATTATTTCGACATTTCTCCGCACTATCACGTGCTGGCGATCGCCGACAAGAACACCAAAATGCTGATCTACTGTCAGCTCGACAATTTTGAAACGGGTGAAACCGCCGATATGCTCGTTGACGATATCTATGCATTTTTGAACAAAGAGGAATAAGGAGAGCCACAAAAGCATGAAAAGAACGGGATTTATCACCATTGTAGGGCGTCCGAACGTTGGAAAATCAACCCTGCTCAACAGCATTCTCGGCGTTCAGGTCGCCATCGTTTCCAATAAGCCGCAAACCACGCGCACCCGCATTGCGGGTATTGAAACGCGCGGAGACGATCAGTTCGTGTTCCTGGACACTCCCGGCATATTCCAACCAAAGAATTCGCTCGGAGACTTTATGGTCAAAACCGCAAACAGCGCCATGCAGGAGGGCGACGCCGTCATTCTCGTGGCAGACGCATCATATGCTCCCGGCGACGTGGAGCAGAAGGTGATCGAATATCTCAAGCGCTCGGGCATTCCCGGAATTCTGGCGCTGAATAAGATCGACCTCTGCCGCCGCGAGCAGGTTGCCCAAACCATCGCAGCCTATGCCGCCCTGCATGATTTCTTTGCCGTGGTTCCGATTTCGGCAAAGCGCGGGCGCTACGTGGAGGACATCATGACAGAGTGCTCCAAGCTTTTGCGTGAGGGCGAATGGTTTTACGAGGAGGACATGTTCACCGACCAGCCGCAGCGTCAGATTGCCGCAGAGATCATCCGCGAGAAGATTCTGCGCACGCTCGACAAGGAAATTCCGCACGGCGTTGCGGTTGTGATCGAGGAATATCGCGAGGAGGGGGGACTTGTCAGCATCCGCGCCGAGATCTTTTGCGAAAAGAATTCGCACAAGGGCATTCTCGTGGGCAAGGGAGGGGAAACCCTCAAGCGGATCGGCAGCTACGCACGCACCGACCTGGAGCGCATGCTCGAATGCCGCGTGTACCTCAACCTTTGGGTCAAGGTCAAGGAGAATTGGCGCGATAGTCTGCGCGGAATCGGTAATTTCGGATTTACCGAGGAATAAAGAAAGACAAAATCCATGCCCCTCTCTGTTTGTTTGGGGCTGAAAAATACCATGAAGGGAGTGACACCGATGGAGCATTGTGCGATAGACGGCTTGGTTGTGCGCGTGCGCGACGTGGGAAACGATCGTTATTTGTCGGTTGTCACCGCAAGCCTGGGACGCATCACGGTTCTCTCCAAGGGTAGCCATTCACTCAAGAGCGAACAGCGCGCGGTCAGCCAGCTTTTTACCTACGCCAATTTCGAGATATACCGACGCGGAGATCTCTGGATTCTCAAGGGTGGATCGGTCAACCATAGCTTTCATTCGCTTGCCTATGACATCGACCGCATGAATCTCGCCGCCTATTTTTGCGAGGTGGGATATGAGCTCACCGATGCAGGCGAGGATGCGAGCGAGATGCTTCGCCTGTTGCTCAATTCCTTCTATGCCGTTGATCAGGCGCTCTATCCGCCCGAGATCGTCAAGGGTGCATTTGAGCTTCGCGCAGCGTTTTCGTCGGGCTATGCCCCCTCTCTTGAGGGCTGTGCCGAGTGTGGCGCGGGGGAGGAGTCCGTGGAGTATCTTGACGTGATGAACGGTGCGCTTTTGTGCTCCGCCTGTCTGCAAAAGGCAGCCCCCGCACACGTGACCTCCGCCGCTTACGATGAAATTCGTGAGGCGAGGATTATTCTGCGCCTCACGCCTGCCGTTTACGCGGCGCTTCGCTACGTGCTCGACACGGCGCTCTCACGCTTGTTCTCCTTCGATCTGCGCGATCGGGAGGACCTGCGCCTCTTTGCGGATGCCGCAGAGACTTACCTGCTTTCGCATCTCGGTCACGGCTTTGAAACCCTGAATTTTTACCATACCATGCGTCAAAACGCAAAAGGAACGCAATCATGAGCTTTACCGATAAAACACTGACAACACTTGAATTTGACAAGATCTGCGCGATGCTTGCCGACTGTGCACCCACCGAGGGAGCACGGGATCTGGCAATGCGTCTGATGCCCTCGGGGGACACTGTTGAGGTGCTGCGCCGATTGCATCGAACCACCGACGCCAAGCGCTTGTGCGACGTCAAGGGGATGCCGCCCTTCGGCTCGATCAAGGACGTTTCCGCCGCCTGTGAGCGCGCGGCAAAGGGCGCGATGCTTTCTACACGCGAGTTGCTTGATATTTGTCGGCTCTTGCGCGCTGCCCGTCAGCTTCAGGAATATGCACAAAACAACAAGCCCTTTGAAACCACCCTCGACGAGCTTTTTGAGCGACTTTTGCCAAACCGCTTTCTCGAGGATAAGATCGCGCGCTCGATCCTCTCCGAGGATATGATCGCCGACGAGGCGAGCCGCGAGCTTGCCGAAATTCGCCGCAAAATTCGCGATGCAAACAACCGCATTAAGGAGACCCTGCAGCGCTATATCAACGGCTCTTATTCCAAAATTTTGCAGGAAAACCTCGTCACGCTCCGAAACGGACGCTACGTGGTGCCCGTGAAGGCGGAATGCAAAAACGAGATGAAGGGTCTGATCCACGATACCTCCTCGTCGGGAGCAACCATCTTTGTGGAGCCAATGGCGATCGTTGACGCCAACAATGAGCTTCGTATGCTGCAATCGCGCGAGGAGCACGAGATTGAGCGGATTTTGTTTGCGCTCTCCTCCGACGTGAGTGCGGCAGGGGAGTCGCTGCGGCTCAATTATTGGAATATCACCGACCTCGCCTTTGCCTTTGCCTGCGCCGAGCTTTCCTCGCGTATGAAGGCGTGCGAGGCACGCGTTTCGGGCACGCGCACGCTCGAGCTGATCCGTGCGCGTCATCCTCTGATCGACCCCACACGAGTGGTTCCCATCAACGTCAAGCTTGGCGACGGCTACGATACGCTGATTATTACGGGTCCCAACACGGGAGGTAAAACTGTTACGCTCAAAACGCTCGGTCTGTTCGCGCTGATGACCCAGGCAGGATTGCATATCCCCGCCGAGCCCGAATCGTCGGTCTGCATCTTCGACCGCGTTCTGGTCGACCTGGGCGACGAGCAGAGCATCGAGCAGTCACTCTCTACCTTCTCCTCGCATATGGTCAATATCGTTCGTATTATGAACGACGTCAACGCACGCTCACTCTGTCTCTTTGACGAGCTTGGAGCGGGAACCGACCCCGTAGAAGGCGCCGCTTTGGCGGTTGCCGTGATCGAATCGGTGAGGGCAGCCGGTGCAATGTGCGCCGCCACCACCCACTATACCGAGCTCAAGACCTATGCTCTCGACACCCCCGGTGTGCAGAATGCATCCTGTGAGTTCGACGTTTCCACGCTCAAGCCCACCTATCGACTCATGATCGGAACGCCCGGAAAGTCAAATGCGTTTGCCATTTCCGCAAAGCTTGGTCTGCCCGAGTCGATCATTGAGCTTGCGAAAAAGCACGTTAACAGTGACCATCAACGCTTTGAGGAGGTCATCGAGCAGCTTGAGGCAACGCGGCTTGAGGCAGACCGAAACCGCGAGGAGGCGGCAAGGCTCAAGGCAGAATACGAAAAAATACGTGCGGATGCCGAAAAGCAGATCAAAACGCGCTTCTTTGAGGCGGAGCGTGAGATCGAGCAAAACCGCAAAAAGGCGCTCGCCATGCTCGAGAGTGCAAAGGCGTCGAGCGATTTCATCTTCGCGCAGCTCGAGAAGGCAAAAAAGGCAGAGGAGGCGGGCAGGCTCACCGAGGAGCTGGAGCAAACGCGCCGTGCAGTTCGCCTGGCGATCAGAGAAAATGACGATCAGATCAACCCCGTCGAGGAGAAAAAAAACGAGGCATACGTTCTGCCGCGTGATCTGAAGAAGGGCGATCGTGTTTATATCGTCAACATTGATAAGGAGGGTGTCCTGCTTGAAACTCCCGACAAGAGCGGAACGGTGCTCGTGCAGGCAGGCATTCTCAAAACGCGTACGAAGATTTCCAACCTGCAGCTGATCAACGAGGCTCCGCAGGTGATCAGCGGCAAGACCAAAAAGCCCGCTGCCGATTTCCACGCAAAGGTCAATCGCGATTTCCGCGATGAGATCGACCTGCGCGGCATGCTCGGAGACGAGGCTTGGCTGGCGGTTGACAAATATCTGGACGAGGCGGTGATCGCCAATTTCGGTCATGTACGCCTGATCCACGGAAAGGGAACGGGTGCGCTCAAAAACGCACTCTGGCAGCATCTGAAAACCGATCGTCGCGTGGCAACCTTCCGCCTCGGCAAATACGGCGAGGGTGACGGCGGCGTCACCATTGTGGAGCTGAAATAAAACAGGGACCAAGGAGGTGCATACCCGTGATAACGAGAGTGACTGAATGTCCGATCTGCTTTCGGGAATACGAAACCAACCCCAAGGTCTGCGAATGCGGATTTTCCGAATTGGAATACGTTGATTTCTTTGCCGCACCCACCGAGGATAGCCGAAAACGGCAATGGTTTGATATCTACAAATACGCAAAAAAGGTCTATTACGGGCAGATTCCGATGCCGCGGGACAGCTTTCTCTATGAGGTGCTTGACGATCGCATACGGATCACCGACGCCCCCTTTGCGTGCGGCGTTTCGGTGGTCGATGCCGATGCGCTGGAGGCAACCCGTAATCGCCATACGGTTGCGGATGCAGGAATTTTGGCATTCCGCACGCGAGTATCGGCGCTCATTCTCAACGTGGATGAGGTCGATCACGAGCTTTTGGACGAATCACGCCTGCGCATGCTGTTCCTCGGTCCGCGCGTGAAAACCCTTCAGCACGGCGGATTGTCGCATCAGTCGCTGCGCTATCTCTTTGTTGATCCCGAAAATCCTTACCTGACCGTGTGTGACCACGTTCTCTTTGATAAGGATATGAACGTGCTTTATTGCTATCCTACCGAAAAGCCCGAGGAGGAATACACCGTTCCCGAGAGCGTGAAACGAATCGCGCCGCGTGCCTTCGGCTTTGGACCCGCGCACCTGCGTCGCGTGCGTCTCTCGCACAAATTCCGCAATCATGAATTGATCCGTGAATGGTTCGGTCCGCAGATCGAGGTTGAGTTTTATTGAACAGAAAGGAAAAACGACAATGGACCATATCAAATTCGGCGAATATCCGCAAACGGTTAAGGCAGAAGACGTTACGGTGACGGATATCCGTGACGAAAGAGGATATTATATCGGAAGTGACGGATGCCGCTATGCCACGGTGACGGCAACGCCTCATGAGTCGGGCTTTCGCTTTTCAACGGGCGCGCCGATCGTCAAGGGAGAGACCTACTATTTCAAGGTAGAGCCGATTTGCTGGAGTGTGCTCGCGGAGCGCGAGGGGGCGGCGTTTCTTTTGTGTGAGAATGCGATTGCAAATCATCGCTTCGCGGAGAAATCGAACAATTACGCCGAGAGCGAGATACGCAGGTGGCTGAACAGCACCTTCCTTGATACCGCATTCAGCGTAGAGGAACAAGCTCGGATTATCCGCTCCAAGGTTGACAACAGCGTGGCAAGTACGGGATACACCAAGAATGAATATGCTTGCGAGGATACGGAGGATAGGGTCTTTTTGATGTCGCATGCCGATATTACGAAAATAGAATACGGCTTTTCTGCCGGATATTCCGAGGACGATGACAGAACCCGCGTGACCAGTGATTACAGCCGAGCAACAGGGGCGTACATTGACACGAACGGGGAGTGCTACGGTAATGGATATTGGTGGCTTCGCTCGCCGGGCGATGCAAAAAGCTTTGCGCGCGTGAGAGCGGTATTCGGCAACGGTGTTTCGGATTACAGCTACTACTATCCCAATGGAGATTACGGAAGCGTTGTGCCTGCTTTGTGGATGAAGCTATAAAAGATACCGTAAATTTCAGCAAAACAGAAAAACAAAGAAAAAGAGCAAGAGTAGAAGGCGAACGATCCTTTTACCCTTGCTCTGTTCTATTCTTTTTTCATTTATTCGGCAAGCGCCGATTTTACCGCATCAAAGAGCGTTGCCTTGTCGGCGGAGGAGTAGATCGCGTAGACCACGTAGTTGCCAAACACCTTCACCTCGGCATCGCGGAGCTTGGGCGTTTCCTCGGGCATGTAGGAGTCGTACCACACGCGGTTGTCCTCGTATGCCTGTGCAAGATAGTCGCGGAGCAGCTTTGCCATCGCGGAGGCATTTCCGTCGGTCACGTGAAAAATTCCGTATTCATCGAGATTTTTGGCATTCATCGAAAAGCGAATCACCGATTCGGTGACGTAGCTTGGCATCGAGAAATAATCGTCGAGTGTGCCGTCCTCTGCCGTTGCGTAGTCGGTGCGTGCGGGGAGCGCCGCCTCAACCGTTCCAACCAGGTCGGTCAGCTTCACGTCATCGCGGTAGCTCGCATTGGCGCAAGAGGGGAGAATGGGCAGGAGCGTGAGCATGAGCAGAATGAGCAAAAAACGTTTCATGAGTGAGTTCCTTTCGGCGTTGACAGCTCACTGCCACGCATGCGTGCGCAGATAGAGCAGAATTTCTTTATATGCGGCGGTGGTGAGATGCTGACCGTCGCCGTTGTCGTATGCAGGGAGAAGCGCATTGTTCTCGTCGCGGAGAACCGAGGCGGTGTCCACCACGCGCACGTTTTCAAAGGTTGCGGCAATTTCGGGGAGCCAGGAGTTGAGTGTGAGAATATTTGCATTGAGCGTGTCGAGGTCCTCGGCAAAGTTTCCCACATCGCAGATCGGGTAGACCGTTTGCAGGATGATTTTGGTATCGGGAGACGCCTTTTGAACGGCGCGGATAAGCTTGCAATAGTTGTTGACGTAGGTCGATTTTTTTGCAATAAAGGATTGTAGGCCGTTGAGTCCGAAGGAGAGCACGATATATTCGGGCTTCTCGAGTGCGCATGCCTCGGCAATCGTCATGCTCTCGCCGCTTTCGGGATAAACGATCATTTCCGAGGTGATGGCAGAGGAGAGGCGCTTGGTGCCCGAATCGTCTTGCCAGACCTGCTTGGTGTCGGTTCCGCCCGACAGCACACCGCGCGCCCGCAGATGTGCGGTGGTCGATTCACCCAAAAAGATCATGCGGTCGATATAGGTCATGCCCGCATCGGCACTCTCACTCAAAAGCAACTCGTCGAGGTTCACCGAGACCTCGGTGTCGGCGGTGGTTTCGTGGGTTGTCAACTCCTCCTGCGGCACCTCCGCAGGGGGCGCGACCAGCCTTGCCACCCCAAAAACCAACGTGAGCACGAGGAGAATCAGCGCGAGTAAAATTAGTATTTTCAGCGCAAACAGCGTTTCCTTTTCCAAAAAATGCGATTGCTTTTGCAGATCGTTGGAATTCATAGCAACGTCCCTTCGTATGAGTTAGTCATCATCCTCCATCAGACGGCGAATGCGCGAACGAATGAGCAACACCAAACCGAAGATCGCCCAATAGAGCGCCGTGAGGAGCACGAGTATGAGCAGGATCGAGATCGGCTGGGGCTTTGCGTTGGAGGGAAGAAAGAAAAAGATCACGAATGCCGAGAGGTAGATGATGTAGTGGAGCAAATAGCGCTTCCAACGCGCGAGCTTATTCGAGCGAAGAACGTTGCCCGCAAAAGCAAAGGCGAGCGAGAGGGGCATGATCTGCCAGAAGTTTGCGGGGATGTTCCATCGGCTTTCCGATGCAGCAGACAGAAGCCCGAGCAGGATCAGCACGATCGAGACAACGGTGTAGTAGACACAACCATCCACAACCCATTTTTTCAGAGATTTCCAAAAATTCATGAAAGAAGCCTTCCTAAAAGATAATATAAAGATAGTATATAATAGTTTACCACATTTTATAAGACTTTTCAAGGTCTTTTTGCAAAACAAACGAGGCAAAGTTTTGAAAAAAGCACAAAGAGCGGAGAAGTGAGTGGGACAGGACCGCAAGAAACGAAAAAAGACCGAAAAAAGTTAAAAAAAAGATGAAAAAGGACTTGATTTTTTGCATCACCTGTGCTATAATATAGCATGTTCAGCGGAAGCATAGCTCAGTTGGTCAGAGCGCACGGTTCACATCCGTGAGGTCGCAGGTTCGAGCCCTGCTGTTTCCACCAACAAAAAGAGAACTTTTGTCTACCAAAAGTTCTCTTTTTGTTTATCCAAGCCGCAGGCTTGGCATATCATCACCGCACAACGTGCGGTGCATATCATCAAGGGCGCATTGCGCCCTTGTATCTCATCACGCGTCAGCGTGCATTCTTCTGCGGCTTGATGATATACAACGGCAAGCCGTTGATGATATACCGCAACAGGTTGCGGATGATATACACGCCTTCGGCGTGATTGATGCGCGAGGATGCGAAAAGCTCTTGAATTACCTTGCAAAATATGATATAATACCCTCGAAAGGAGTGATTGTATGGCTAAAAACTATTTATTGATATATTCAGGGCAGCTTGCAACCGATATTGAGCTGCTTTGTCAAAATATAAAAGCCTCTTCCAACATTCTTTTCCAAATTCGCAAAAGTTCAAGCAGTGTGTATGCAAATATCCGTGAAGCCAATTACGGACAGAGCAAGGCGGATATGCTTTCGAAATTTGAAATTGCCCTTAAAGAATGTAGCGAAACCGAAGGTTGGTTACAGTTGTTATTCAACACAAACGGCATTGATGAAGAAACCTATAAAAATTATAGAAATCTTTGCGGTCGTATCAGACGAATGTTGATTGCGAGTTGCAAAACCTTGAAGGAGAGCATAAAGTGAAGAAAGAGTTACGGGATAAAATTTTAGAAAAAGTCGGATATGAATTGAATCGTAACGGTTTTTTTATCGCCGATTCATCAAGTAAGTGGATGATTTTCCACAGAAAAAATGATTCCTACATCGAAATTATGCAGATTGGGCAAGACAAATACGAATCATTTGTCAGCATTTCTGCTTCTATTGCCTTTCTCAATGTTCCAAATGAAATAACAAATATAAACCATGCATTTTTTAACGAATTTAATAACGGTGATTTTGAAAAAATCAGCACAGATGATTGCCGTGATAAATTATTCTTAAAAGGAAATTTTGGGGATGCTTTCCATTACGGCGACGTTTATTTGACGTTGTGGCGAGGAATTGTTGGCGTAGGTCCCAATGCCAAGAAACCAATCGGGATCAGACTTAAAAAATTCAATTCTGAAACATATGACAAATTATGTGACCTTATTATACAAAGGCTTAAAAAAGCATATCGCTGGTTGGATAAAAAGAAACAGGGCATCTAATAATTTGGACACCTTTTGTTCGCAATTACTCTTGTTTAGACACCTTTTATCCGCAATATCGCAAAAAACAAAGAGAGGCACAACGTGCCTCTCTTTGTTTTTTGTCGGAAAGTCCCACGGCTCTGAACCTCGCAAATCTTTGATTTGCCGGAATTTGCGCCAACATAAAAGCTTGGAAAAACCGAGAAAGGGCGCAAATTTAGGTTCAGAGCCCTGCGATGGATACGGTTGCTCTCGGCGGTGTTTCATTATTCTTTAATAAATGGCGTATTTCTGATATGGGACTGCAAACTATAAGCACCCTTATAGCCAATCTCTCTTGTCATCAACAATACGGCAAGCAATTTGTGGCTCGGTCGAGAATAATACAGAACACGCTTTTCACCGTTAATTGTAAGCTCCTGTTTCCATATTAGCTTTAGCGTCAACAGATCATCTATTACCGCATTGATCTGATCATTTGTAATCTCGCAATCTCGCTCAAGCACTGCGCTCTCAAAAACATAATTCTCCGCTTTATGATACAAATAGATCAAAGCGTTCATTGTATCCGTATGAGACAATGCAGCAAAAATCTTTTGCAGGTCGTCCTTATCGTTCAAAAAATGCCCGTACCCCTCCGCAGGTTGCGGAAATACGGAAAAGAAGGGCTCTTTTCCATTAGATACGATTGTAAATCCGTTATCGTCAAGAATGTAGGATGCATTTTTTTGATTCTTGATCTCGTTGGGATCGTATTTCTTTTCAATCTGCATACGGCAGTTAAACAAGCCGCGCTCGATCTGCCAACCGATATCGCGTGCAACGTTAAATCGCTCTTTTGCCTCGGTGTTATGAATCAATTTCACAATTCTGTCCGAAATATCCGCCATAGAAACAGCATCGTTTCCGAAAAGCTCATCAAGAGAAGCTTCAAGCTCGTTCGCAAGCGGAACAAGAAGCGCCCCATCGGGATACGTTTCGCTTGTTTCCCATTTTGACACCGCTTGAGCCGATACGCCAAGCTTTGTAGCAAGTTGCTCTTGTGTCAGATTCTTTTCAAGACGCAATCTTTTGATATTAGCCGACAAACTCATCTTATTTACCTCCGATCATTTTGCATCTTCCATTAAAGTTGTATTCATAAGAATTTCTGCCACACATTACCTCAAACGCCAAGGAAATAAGGGATAGAATGATACCGTCGCCATGACACTCATAAACTCTTACCTCACCTTCGCTAAGGTGCGCAGTCACCCAATGGCATGCGCCAACGGAACAGAATTCATCGAGAATTTCGGAAACTCGTTCCTCCTTTACACCCGTATTCTTTGCGATATAGTCCGCCGTGAAGCTTTCGGAGCAAGCGGTGGAATGAACATAATAAAGAACCGACAAAGCATCTTCGTTTGACAAGAACTTGAACATCTTCACGATCTCTGCTTGCTTACTCGGATCGTTCATCCAGGCAAAATTAGCTTTGTTGCGGAGCATCATTACCGCCACATTTACGTTTTCAGAGCTTGCGACAAACTCAACAAACTCATGAAGTGATATATTAGAACGGTAAAAATGCGATATTTCAGACGGAAAAACATTTTCTCTATCATAAACATCATCATTATATTTAGAAACAGTTCCGTACATAGTAGGAACAAGTGCTTTTACCGCTTCAAATGCTTTTAGCACAGATTCGCGGCGATCAAGCCCTTCAAACAAAGAGCGGATTTCTTCTGCTGTGCTTTGCTTTTTGTCCTCGGAAAGTCCGAGAAGCGTGTCAGTGGTGACACCATAATATTTTGCGAGTTCTACAACCATTGAAAGATCAGGCGTAGAGGCACCATTCTCCCATTTGGACACCGTTTTATTTGAAACAGATAGGCTTTGTGCCACATCTCCTTGTGTTACTCCTCGTGCAGTGCGGAGTTCCACCAATTTTTCTGCAATCTTACATTCGTACATATTTTTCACCTCTCGAAAAAATCAAGTTCCGGAGCTTGTGACTATATTATACACGAAACCAACGGTAGAGTCAACAGAGCGATATTTTATTATTTCTCTGAAACGGAGATTTGTTGAAGAAATAACAAACTATTTGTTGAAATTTCGAAGTGTATAAAATACCGCCGAGAGCGACCAAACGGTCAATCTCGGCGGTGTTTTATAATGTCGATCCTAAGCCGCGAGTCGATTGGCACTGCTCACCTTTCAGGTCAAGTGCCTGATCCAGCGGAAGCGATTGCATTTGATTACGGCGGGAATTGATTTGAAAATCTGGTCGGCGTTGAGGCAGGCGATCACTGCAACGGGATGCCAATGGAATACGAACGCCGCGAGGAAGGAGAGCGGGAGCACGATGCACCAAATGCTGATCAGGTCCATCCGAAGCACGTATTTTGCGTCACCGCCACCGCGCACGATACCCGTGTTGGTGGGCATTTGGTATGCCGTGCCGATTCCCGTGACCGAAAGCACGATCAAAAATCCGTTTGCCAGCTCCTTTGCCTCGTCGCTGATCTTGTATGCCGCAATGATGGGCGTGCGGAGCAGAAAGAGCGTGATGCCCGTGAAGAGACCAACGCCGAGAAAGATCAGCTGCATGGTTTTGGCATATTCCTTCGTTTTGTCAATGCGTCCCTCACCTATCGTTTTGCCGATGATCACCGCGGCGGCACCTGCACAACCGACACTGGCAACCTTGAGCGTCTGAAAGAGCGTGGAGGAGACCGCGTTGGCGGAGATCGCCGCATCCTGCATGTGACCCAGGATCACGGTCTGAAGCGCGGTGGAAACGCCGAACAGTCCGTCACAAACCACGAGCGGCAGGCAGGTGACCAGAAACGTTTTGAAAAGCGAACGCTCAACCCGACCAAGATCGCGCAGGCTCCATTTCAGCTTTTTGTCGATCACTGCCACGTAAACGATCACAACCGCCAGCTCGATCACGCGTGAGATCAGCGTTGCGATCGCCGCGCCCTCGCTTCCCATTGCGGGAAAGCCAAGCTTACCGAAGATGAGAATGTAGTTGAGCGAGATATTTGTCACGAGTGTAAAGAGTGAAACCACAAAGCCGATGCGCACGCTCTCCACCGCACGCAGGGTGGGGAGGAGAATGTTGGTAAGCGCAAAAACGGGGTAGGTGTATTTGATGATCCTTAAATACAGCATTCCCTCGGCAATGAATTCCTCGGAGCTTGTAAAGAGCATCAGAAGCTGCCGCGGCATCAGCGTGGCGAGCACAAACATCACGCCGCCAAGCGTCAATCCGCAGATCAGTGCCACGTTTGAAAGTCGCTTGATGGCACCCGTGTTCTGTTGTCCCCAGTGCTGACTTCCCATCATCACCACCGAGCTGCCGAGTCCCGTGATCAGCTGCTGAAAAATAAACTGCAGCTGATTGCATGCGGTGGCACCCGAAAGCGCCGCCTCGCTGAAATTCCCCAGCATGATGTTGTCGGCAAGGTTCACGCCGAGAATAATCACGTTGTTCAGAATCAAAACGCTGCAGAGCGAGAAAAAATTTTTATAAAAGCTTTTGTCTTTTGAGAGTATCATGTTTGCCATTCTCCATGTTTTTGTCTACTACATTATAACGCGGTTTTTGAAAAAAGTCAACGGGTTTGCTTAAAACGGAATTCCTCATTCAAATAATCATTGAGCCCCTCCACTTGACTTTTGTACCTGTTCTGTGATATAATGAAGGCGAATCTAACGAACGGAGTATAGCTTCATGAAAAACATTAAAATTCCCGCATTTGGCGAGTTAAAATGCGTTGAAAACCGCGAAAATGAGCGAGCGGTTGTGTTCATGATCCCCAATGTCGACGCAGAGAAGTTTTCAGCTTATGGCGATCTTCTTGCAGAGCAGGGATATACTGCAAAGGAGGCAAACGAGACCGACACGCATCTTTACGCGGCGTACACCAACGGTACGGAATCATTTTTTATCAATTATTTTTCGGCTTTGCGCGAGCTTTATATCGTGCAGGAGGAGGGGAGCTCCTATTTTTCCTATACCGATACCCCGATGGAAACCTCTGCCACGCCGCAGATCACCCAGATGGAGCTCGCTGATTTCGGAATGAGCTACGTTATCCGACTTTCGGACGGACGCTTTATCATGATCGACGGCGGCAGGGATTTTGAGGTTGACCGCGAGCGGCTTTATCAACACCTGTGTGCCAACTCCGTGCATGAGCGTCCAATCATTGCCGCGTGGATTCTCACCCATCCCCATGCCGATCATTTTCATCTGTTCGTTGGCTTTGTCGATCAGTACGGCAGCGACGTGGTGATTGAAAAAATGCTCTTTTTGTTCCCCGAGGCAGATGATCTGGCACACTATCCAAGCATGGAGAAGTCTGACCGACGATTTGACTACGACAATTCGGAGACAACCTATATCCGCAAGCTTCTCGAGCGTACCTTGCGGCTCGGTGTTTCCGTTTACTGTCCGCACACGGGGCAAACCTACCAAATCGGAGACGCATCCTGTGAAATCCTTGCCTGCATGGATGATACGATTCACGCCTCCACGAATATCAACGCGGCATCTCTTGTGATCCGAATGGAGCTGGGCGGGCAAACGATCCTTTGGGCTGCTGACGCGCCGTTTAGCACTCTGAAGCTTGCAGAGCGGCAGGGGGATCGACTCAAGGCGGATATTTTGCAGATTCCGCATCACGGTTTTCAATCGGGAAGCGCCGAGGGCGAGATCAGGGGCTACGAGCGGATCAAACCTCGCGTATGTTTTCTGCCCGTTTCGGACTACAACGCCTACACCACCTTTTGCGCACACCGAGAGGGGACGCAGTATCTGATGACGCAGGCGGACATCGACGAGCTCATCACGGGTACTCCCACGCGCACACTTGAGCTCCCGTACACCCCCGCGTCGCATGCGAAAGCCGAAATCATGCGCAACTATCTTGCGGGGCAGGACAACTGCGGCTCAAAAACCTGGGTCTTTACGGGGCTCTCTACCTCCAAGCCCGATGATTTTACGTTCACCCTGCTCAATAGCACGCATGTCAATGCAACCGTTTGGATTGAGCTCTTTTTTGAGGACAGAGGGCAGTGGGTGCGTCATATCAGGGCAGATATCTCACCGCTCGCCATGCGTCGAATTTCGATTGTTGGCGATCGGGTGGATCCCGACGCGTTGGAATTCAATTGGCTCTCGCTTCACACGCAGGGAATTCCCGAAAACGCACGCTTTTCGGTCCGTTTCCTTTGCAGCCTGCCCATGATTATCTCGCACGAGCATCACGCGGCAACCTATCATTCGATCAACCGATAAGCGTTAACCGATAAAAATACGCTCGGACGTTACAAAACGTCCGGGCGTATTTTTTGCTTCATAAATTGCTTTGGTGTGATTCCAAAGCGCTGCTTGAAATGGCGGATCAGAGCACCTGCGTCTGAAAAGCCGCAGAGAGAGGCAACCTCGTCCAGTGTTTTGCGTTCCTCCAGATAAACGAGCGCGTGTTGGAGTCGGCAATTGACCAAATATTCTGCAAGCGTGGAGTCGGTGTGTCGCTTGAATTCGGTCATCAGCGCGGTTCTGCCAACATGCAGATGCTTCGCCAGGTCGGAGGCAACGATCCGATCGGAGTAGTGCTGCTCGAGATAGGCGAGTGCGTCGATCACATAGGAGGGAGCATGTTTTTTTGGCGGTGTATCACGCTTTGCAAGATCGCAGAGCGTGGAGAGCAGATAACAGATCAAAAGGCGCTTGTCCAACGCTTTTTTTGCGTTGTTGATCTGTTCGATGCGTGCGCGCAGCTCCAGCGCTTCCTCGGGAGAGGGCAGCAGGATCGTACCGTGCTCGCCGAACACGTCTGCGAGCTGCTTCCACTCCGGCAGAGTGTCAACCACAAATTCAGGCGTGAAAAGCAGGTAAAGTCGACTGTAAAGTGTATCGGAACGGCAGGCGATATAGTGCGGCGTATGAGGGCGCGTGAGGATCAAGCCACATCCTTGCAGCTCCTCTGCGCGGTTGGCAAGCAACACCTTGACGTTGCCCGAGAGAATGAGATTGATCTCGAAAAAGGCATGCTCGTGGTAGTCTTTCACCGACGTGGAATAGCCCTCACGCCGATAGACAACAGCATCTGTCCAAACCTCTCCGTAACCGAAATCATAGGGATCGTGTCTTGGCATGTCATCGCCTCCTTTCTGCTTATTTTATCATATATCCGGACGAAAGTCAATAAAAAAACGGGATGTTTTTTTGTAAAACACTAAAAATCCGAACGATTTGCCTGTTTTTGCGAACGATCAGCCATTGCATTCTATTCGGTATTTCGCTATAATATAGGAGAATGAAAAGATAAAGGAGAATGACAATGGCAACAGTCAATTACAGCATCGAGCAGCTCGATCATTTTTGTCGGGACGCTTTTGAGAAATTCGGATTTACTCGCGAGGAGGCAGCACAGATCACCGACGTTTTATTGCTGGCTGATCTTTACGGAATTCAGTCCCACGGCACGCAGCGTCTTGTTCGTTATCATAAAAATATCGAAAAAGGCTGTGTTCGCATCGACGCCAAGCCCGAAATTATATTTGAAACCCCGGTTTCTGCCGTTATCGACGCACATGCGGGCATGGGTCAGCTCGTTTCGATTTACGCCATGAACCTTGCCATAGAGAAGGCAAAGCGCTCGGGAATGGCAATGGTGAGCGTGCGCAATTCCAACCATTTCGGTATTGCGGGCTATTACACGAAAATGGCATACGAGGCAGGCATGATCGGTCTGGCAGCAACCAACTCCGAGTCGATCATGGTGCACACGGGCTCCAAGCAGGCGCTCCTCGGCTCCAATCCGATTGCGTTTGCAGTGCCCGCCGAGCCCTATCCCTTCTGGTTTGATGCAGCAACAACTGTTGTTCCCAAGGGCAAGCTCGAGGTCTACCACAAGGCAGGCAAACCCCTGCATGATGGATGGGGCGTGGACGAAAACGGTGCAGTGTGCAGCGATGCCGAGCGTGTTCTGGGCTGTATCGACGGCAAAAAGGGTGTTGGCGGAATCCTGCCTGTTGGCGGTGCGGATGAGGCGAGCGGTAGCCACAAGGGCTACGGCTTCAGCATGATCTGCGAAATTCTTTGTGCGATCACATCGGGCGGAGCCACCTCCAATCACCATCAGCGCAAGGCGGGCGAGGGCGCGGGCACCTGCCATTCCTTTATGGTGATGGACCCTGCAATGTTCGGAAATCCCGAGGAGATCAAAGCGCATATGTCCACGCTTCTGTGCGAGCTGCGTGAGGCGTCGCGCGCCGACGAGAGCGTTCCGATCTATACCCACGGCGAAAAGGAAATCCTTTCTGCCGAGCGTCGCAGAAAAGAGGGCATTGACGTGGACGTGAGCACCGTGCTTGAGATGGTAAATATCTGCAAGTATCTCGGTATGGATCACGTGGCGTATCTGGGCGATGTTGACCTTTCCAAGGCAAAGCAAACCACTTACAGCATTTGATAAAAAGATACGGGCACTCCAAGGCTTTTTTGGAGTGCCCGAATTTTTGCTCAGATCACGTAGAAAAAGATGCAAATAAACTGCATGACGCTTCCCAGCACCACGAACAGATGGAAGATCGAGTGCATGTAGCGTCTTTTCTTGCCAAGACCGTAGAGGATTGCACCAACCGTGTAGGAGATGCCGCCCGCGAGGCACCAGAGAAGCCCGGGGAGGGGAATTGCCTCGATTGCGGTTTTTGCCGCGAGCAGAATGCTCCAGCCCATGCCAATGTAGCATGCCATCGAGAGTACGGCGTATTTTTTGAGGTCGATCGCGGTGAGTGTTGCTGCCATTGCCGCCAGCCCCCAAACGATGCCGAACAGCACCCATGCCCACGCGGGGGAAACGGGACGGATCGAGCAGAACAGGATCGGGGTGTAGGTTCCGCCGATGAGGAAATAGATGGTGCAATGGTCGATCACCTGCATCACCTTTTTGCCCATTCCGGGGCGCAGACCGTGATAAACGCTCGAGGCAGTATAGAGCATAATGAGCGAAGCACCATAGATCGCGCTGCCAACAACGCCCCAGGGATCGCGGTGGAGCGCCGAGAGGATCACGCAGAGAACGAGTGCCACAACACCGAGTCCGCCTCCAACAATGTGCGAGATCATATTCATACGCTCCTCCACAACCGTGTAATCGGGGAGGATACGGTCGGCAAGCTTGGTTCTTGTCATAGATGCTTCTTCCTTTCCAAAATATCAAATGTGGTTTTCAATACTATATTACCACATTTCTAATATTATGTCAAGTGTTTTGCAAAAATATTCGCAGAAAATAAAATTTCAAATAAATAACAGGCACAAAAAAGTACGCTTCGGGACGGAAACAGACCCCAAAGCGTCTTTTTTTACTCGAATTAACCGATATCAAGCCCTGCGCGCAGGATATCGGTGGGAACGTCCTTTGCCTTCAGATTTCTTGATACCGCGATCGCGGCGGCGAGTCCGCAAGCCTCACCCATTGCCATGGCGGGAGGCATCACGCGAACGGCACCCAGCGCCATGCGGTCGGCGGAGAGTGTTTTGCCCGCACTCCACACGTTGTCGAAATCGCGGTGCACAAGTGCACGATAGGGGATCGTGTAGGGCAAGGGATTGGTGAACGCCGTATATTTTACCGCACCCGAGGTATGCACGTCAACCGAGTTGGCAAGCACCACCACAGCATCGTCAAATTGACGCGACGCGAGCAGGTCCCCGTGCGTCAGCGTATACTCGCCCACGATGCGTCGGGACTCACGGATGCCAACGCGCTCGGAGGTCGCAAGCAGTCGGGCTTTTTGCAGACCCGGCACGCGTGCCTTGAGAAATGCAAAGATCGCATGCGCCTGCTCGCGTCCCTCAATCTCGGCTTTTGTGATCTCGTCGGGATCGTTGACGTCAAAGGGACGGTCGATCTGGCACATGTTCACCGACCATATGCCGTTCGGCTGCTCGTAGAGTCGCACCTTCACCGTGCCGCAAGGGAAGCCCTCCTCGGCGCGTGCCGCCTCGATCAGCTCCATAAAGGCACGTCCGCGCTCATCGGGAGCGGCGTAAACCGCAGCGTCGAGTGCTTCCTTGTCCACGTTGTCGATCGTGAAAAAGGTGGAAACGGGCTGCAGATTGCCTTCGTCATCCGAAAATACGCAGGCACCGCCTGCCGCATGACAAATCGCTGCATCACCCGTGCAATCGAGCACTGCCTTGGCAGAGATGCGGTAGAAACCGCCCTTGGTTGCAAAGATACAGGCGGTGATCCGACGGTCGCAAGCCTCCGCGCCAACGAACATGTAGTGATATTTGAGCTCCACACCTGCACTCAGGCACATGCGCTCCATCACGAGCTTGATCTGCTCCTTGTCGATCGGCGTGGTGCCGAGATGACCGCGCAGCTTGTAGCCTGAAAAGCTATCGCATTTGCGACAATCAGCAGGAGGGATGGCACCGCCAACGTGCACGAGCTCTCCCACCAGCTCATCAAAAATGCCGCGAATCAGCTGACGCTCGCCTGCCGCATCGTAGCAGGTCATAAAGGGAGCCACCAGCCCTGCGGTTGCCGTTCCGCCGAGATAGCCGTTTTCCTCTGCCAAGATCACGTGCGCTCCCTCGCGTGCCGCACGCAGTGCCGCCGCAAAGCCTGCAGCGCCGCCGCCAACAACCAGCACGTCACATTGGAATTCCTTTTTGATTTCTGCAACAAATTTCATTCTGTCTCTCCTTCGCATGGACTTTCTGCCGTCATTATAACGCAACTCCTTGACAAATAAAATGCAATATGTTATAATTTTATATATAAAATCTTACAAATAAAAAGGAGCGGACACCATGCTTGTCAACGTGATCGCTGCATACGTGACCGAGCGAGAGGAATTTCAGCTAAACGAAGGATACCAGCCAACAAACAGTCTTTTTTATTTACTTGACGGTGAATTTTGGCTCGAAATTGAGAAAAAAGAATTGGTTGCAAGGGCAGGGGACGTTGTTGTGTTCGACTCGGAAACACCGATGCGACGTCGCGTGCTCAAGCCGCTTCGCTTTTTGTATATAAAATATGCCATAAAAAATGACGTCGCATTCGGTCTTTCGTCCGGTGCGTATTCCAATTTGTCCGAGCGTGCCGTGGAGGACCTGCGGCAGATCCTTTCGCTTTCGAAGTCACCAACGCCATTCACGCTTCGGCTGCAGTCGCATTATTTGAGTGATCTTTTGCTCACACTTCTGCCGCACGAGAGAGGAGAGGAGGGCGCATCGAGGGCTGGCAATGCGGTTCCGTCGGCGCTCGACCGTCCGATTGCCTACCTGCGCGAGCACCTGGGGGAAAAGCTCTCACTCGATGAGCTTGCCCGTGCCTCGGGAATGTCGGTTTCTTCAATGGAGGGAAAATTCAGGGCGATCACGGGTGCGTCGGCTTATCGCTATCTCATCCGCCTTCGCATGGAGCGTGCCATGCAGCTCCTGACCGAAACTGCCTATTCGGTCACCGAGATCGCCACGCGCTGCGGCTACGACAATCTGTTTTATTTCTGTAACGCCTTCAAAAAGGAAATCGGCATGACGCCAAGCCAATATCGAGAGCAAAATCGGATATGAGTATTGCAAAAGGGATAACTCCAACGCATCACGCGCTTGAGCTATCCCGCTTTTTTAGGTGTTTCGGTGTGTTGTAAAAAACATTCAGGACGGTCGTTTCGTATGCTCCTTCCTGTACTGTGAGGGCGAACATCCTACTCTTTCTTTGAAGATGCTTGAAAAATAGTATTCATCGGAAAAGCAGAGCTCCGCCGCGATCTCCTTTACCGAAAGATTGGTGTCGATAAACAATTTCTTTGCGAAGTCGATTTTTTTATTCAGAACATAGGTGTAAGGGGTGATCCCGAAGATTTTTTTGAAAAGACGAATGGTTTGGGATTCGGATCTGGAGATATGCTTGCACAAATGCTCCAATCGAAATTTTGAGGTGATCTGTGTATCCAAAAAATCCTTCATTTCAAAGCCGATCGCAGAAAACTCGTCTCCGGGATGCATACCGTTGTGCATTTTGAAAAAGATTTTATTCAATATAGCGATCAGCGCAGGGGTGTTATCCATATCACCTTTTCTTGCAATTTCAATGATCTGCCACAACTCATCTTTGATATTAAGACCAACAAAATGAGCCGTGTTGGATAAGCCGTAGCCCTCGATCAGGCAATCAACAAGCTTTCCGGAAATGTTGATAAAATGCTTTTTCCATGGGTCGTCCTGATCGGAAAAATAATAGTGATCTTTATTTGCATGGAGAAAATAGGTATCACCTGCCTTTGGGAAAAAGGTTTCATCTCCCAAATGAACTGTACCGCAGCCCGACTCGATGTATTCAATGCACCACACGGTGGAATCGGGGCGATAAATCACATAGTTTTTGTCGGGAAAGGTTGTTCCACACAGCTGAAAGCGTAAAAGGTCTCTTGTCTCACCCTTTTGATTGATTCTGTATAATTCCTCTTTTGTGCGCATATTCCACATCCTTTTGCTTGTATTCTCCATTGCTATATCATTATTATAGCAGTATAATGGAATAAAGTCAATTATTTTTGGAGGAAAGATTTATGAAATTCAGACCCGCAGCAGTTCCGCTGATCACCGTTGATCCTTTTTTCTCGATCTGGTCGTGCAATGATGCAATATACGCATCGCCCACGGAGCATTGGTCGGGCAGACCCTGTCCCATCGTTGCAGGCGTGTTTGTTGACAATGCGTTTCATTCTGTGAGCGGCTTTGATATTGACGGCAAGCTCATCAGAAGGCGCATTTATCAGCGCGCCTTGAGGATCACTCCCACCAGCTCGATCTACGAATTTGAAAACGAGTGGGTCAAGCTGGAGCTTACCTTTACCACTCCACTTCTGCTCGACCGTCTTGATATTCTTTCGCGTCCCGTGAGCTACGTTGCATATAAAATTGAGAAAAAATGCAACAAGCCCATGCGGTTTATGTTTGGAATCAGCACGCGTGCGTGTGTCGACAAAAAAACGCAGCGTGTTGAGATCAAGAAAACCGATTTTTCGCTCTCCTGCGGCAATGTTTGCCAGAGCCCGCTCACACAGTCGGGAGATAATGTCATGATCGACTGGGGCTATCTCCATATTTGCGATAAGGACGCAAGAGTTGGCAGAATGATCGATCAGGATAGGATCGAGCTGCTTCCCACAAACGATACTTACAACGGATATGATGACGGCGTATTCCTCTTTTCTGTAAGAAATGAGCTTGAGGGTGTTGTTACCGTTGCATATGATGAGATCAAGCCCATCGAATATTTTGGCGAGCAGCTTGACGAATGCTATACGGAGCATTTTGACAGCTTTGGCGATATGGTTCGGGCGGCAATTTCTGAGTACCCGCAGATCAAACAGCTTTGCGATGCGTTCGATGCGAAACTCACCGAGGAGACCGGAAAGCTCGGCGAGCATTATCGAAATATCACCTCGCTTGCATATCGGCAGGCAATCTCTGCTCATAAGCTTGTAAAGGACACCGATGGCAATATTCTTTTCCTTTCCAAGGAGGACGATTCCAATGGATGTATTGCCACACTTGACGTGACCTATCCTTCGATTCCCCTGTTCCTCAAATATAATCCGGAGCTTGTCAAGGGCATGCTCCGTCCGATCATCAAATATGCGAAATCGGACGCATGGACCTTTGATTTCACGCCCCACGATGCAGGGCAATATCCGCTTTGTAACGGTCAGGTTTACAGCGTGCAGGCCCTCTTTTTGAGCGGTGGCGGAAATCGCGGAAACAGATTTTTCGGAGAAATTCTCCCCGAGCATCAGATGCCTGTTGAGGAAGCGGGAAATATGCTGCTCTGCCTTGCCGCCGTAAAAAAATATTCGGGAGGCGACCAAACTTTGTTTGACGAGAACAGGGCGCTGATGAAGCAATGGGTCGATTATCTCGTGAAATGCGGCTATGATCCGTCCAACCAGCTTTGTACCGATGATTTCGCAGGTCATCTTGCACGCAACTGCAATCTCAGCCTCAAGGCAATTCTCGGTATCGCAGCCTATGCCGAGCTTTCGGGCGATGCTTCCTATCTGGAGATTGCCAAAAAATACGCAAAGCAATGGGAGACCGACGCCAAAGCAGACCACGAGGGAACACGCCTCACCTTTGACGGCGCCGATACCTGGAGTCTGAAATATAACATTGTTTGGGATAGTCTGCTGGGCTACAATATCTTCTCGGATGAGGTAAAGAAAAACGAGATCAAGGTTTATATGTCCAAGATGAACCGCTACGGTGTTCCGCTTGACAACCGCTCTGATTACACAAAGATTGACTGGCTGATGTGGTCTACCTGTATTTGGAAGGATAAGGACTATTTCAATGCGGTTTGTGAGGCGATCGTTAACATGATCAACGAAACGCTCGATCGCGTTCCGCTCGCCGATTGGTACTACACGAGCACTGCTGACTACCGCGCATTCCGAAACAGATCCGTAGTAGGCGGACTCTATATCAATCTTCTCGACTGAAACTCCGTCTGAATGAGTTTTGTCGGCATAAAAGGGGCTGAGTCAAATGCATTTTTTGCATTTGACTCAGCCCCGCCGTTTTTGCTTGATGGCTAAACACCATCATTTTTGCTCGTTTCACGAGCAAAAAAACGCAAATAACGCGCGTCAAAAAAGCCTACCGTCGGCTTTTTTGCGCAGGGGCTGCGCCAATGACGCAGCCCCGTATCGAAACAATCCCGAAATGGTAATGATCTCTTGGAATTTACCGTTATAACTCAATATTGATTTCGTACTTATCGTTAATGAGTATGTAGTTCACATTATACTTTTTTGCAGATGCTAACATCTGTGTATTTTCTGACAATACATTCTCCATGGTGCACCATTCATCATCCAAACGATTTTCAATGACATTTGCATATTTCTTTATGTCTGCAAAATGATTTTTTATATAGTTCTCACTCAGTACCAAACAATAGTATTTAATCTGTTCAAGATATTGCCGCTCAAAGTCCTTCTGCCAATCGAATGGAATATAGCAACCTTCGACAATTAGGTTCTGATTGTTCTCAATAGCAGTTTTTATCATTTCCCGAACAATCGGCCATAAATATTCGGTCAATTCATTATCATCCATAGGAGTAAGCTCTGTATTACCGCTACGAATTAAGCCCATTTTCAGATGGTCTATCGATAGATATGGATATTTATATTTTTTAAGCAATTTTTGAGCAAGCGCCGTTTTGCCTGTATGCGATGCTCCCGTAATTAAAATAATCATTATCTCACCTACAAATTCAAGTTTATTGATCAATTAGATTATACCATAAAAACGTCAAAAAGTAAATAGGACGGCTCAATTTACAAATGAAACCACTTTATTTGAATATTCAATTTTCTTGTAGGGGCGTTCATTGAACGCCCGCGGGCGACCGATGGTCGCTCCTACAAAGCACAAAAAGGGGGTGAGTCAAATGCAAAAAATGCATTTGACTCACCCCCTTCGTTTTTGCTTTTGCTCGTTTCACGAGCAAAAAAGCGCAAATAACGCGCGTCAAAAAAGCCTACCGTCGGCTTTTTTGCGCAGG
>CAJKPX010000018.1 GCA_905201895.1 uncultured Eubacteriales bacterium
TCTCGGCTCGCCGACACTCTTGCGTCGACCTTTCTATTATACCACTTTCTCCTCCGCTTGTCAATACCTTTTTCAAAACTTTTTCAAAAAGTTTTTTGGGGTTGCCTGCGGTTAGATTGTGGCTGCTGCCCTGTTTTGCGGCAGCTTGTATATTATACCTCTTTCGGTTGCATTTGTCAAGCACTTTTTTTCATTTTTTCGGCTTTTTTCATCTTTTTGTCCCTTTCAACAGTTTTCATACGACATTTTGCATGACATTTGAGTGAAAAAGTCAACAATATCACCAAAACATTCGTTCTTTCCAACAAATCTCGGCTTTCTTTTTTGTTAAAGAGATGCAAAAAAAAACGCACGTCCATTTCTCCTTCAACCGAAGAAAACAAAAAAAGAGAAGCTCCGTATGCTCGCAGCTTCTCTTTCCGCGGATTACATTATGATTCAATCTTTTCGATCCAGATCAATCGCGACGTGCGAGGTGTCGGGAATTCCAATTGCATTGTTCCTTCAAATTCCATACACGCGCCACTATCCTCGTCGATCAATCGGTAGCGTTCTCCCTTCGCAGCAAACGGCAAGGAAAGCGTAAAGGTGGGCTTTGCGCAATCCTGTTCACGGAATCCAAGCAGGACGCCCTTTTCGGTTTCGGGATCAAAATAACAGAAAGCCGTATAATCGGTGTGATCAATCTCTCCGTGCTTTGTACGGTCGATTTCCTTATGCCAAGGCGTGAGCACGTAAAACTCCTTTAATAAATAGGGAGCAACGCGTTTCCATTCAGCCAAGACCGTACGGTAAAAGGCAAAATCGGTATCGGGCCTTTGCGTGGGCTGCAGGGTTGTGATATGCATGGAGGGCAAATAGGAGGCACGCACGCTGTAACGATCGGTTACACCGATTCCGAAGGGATCATTGGTTGGATTATCGCCAATGCTCCCTGCGCCGTTGAAGGGGATCCATTTACTGAAGGAAGAAGTCATCGACAACCGATGCGCAATTCCCTTGCGGTCGCTGTCACTGCGGAGAAGCGGGATGCCGCGCCGCAGAGACTCCAGGTCATTTCGTCCGCCGCCGCTTGCACATGAATCCACAAATCCGCATCCACCATGCTCCTTTGTACAGGCAATGATATCATCCCACATTTTGTAGTGCGCCGTCACAACGCTGCACTCAGTAATGCCGCGCCGATCCTCGCCCTGCTCACGGTCCAACGTCTGCCAGAGATACGCCGATTTAAAATTGTGATCCTCGCGATACATCTCCACGCGGTTCTCGCGCAGCATCCGGCAAATGCGCGCGGTTGTCCATGCAAGACAAGCAGGGTCTCCGATATTATTGCAAATTCCGCGACGCCCCACCGTAGGGATCGCCCATGCAGGGTCATACCCGTAATTCTTTGCCAGATTTTCGGGATCGGTTACACGCTCGGGCTCAAACCACACCAGCGTTTTCATGCCGTTGGCGCGCGCGAACTCGGTGGACTCCAAAAGCGTATCCCCGGGCCATTTTTCGGGATCCGGTATCCAGGTTCCAACCGTGTCCCACCAATCATGTCCCTTTTCAAACGGAATCGCACCTCGCCCATCGGGAGCAACATACCATCCCGCATCCAACCAACGAAAGTCAAAGTGCAGCCCCTCGGAAAGCAGCTTTTCCATACTGGGGCGCCACGTGGTATAATTTTCGGCAATACTGCCATCCGAATGCGGAAGGCCCGTATCCAGCTCCAACCAAATCGTGGTAAACGGCTGCACATCATGCCCTTGGGCATCGGCTTTGGGCAGATTGTGGCGCACGAACCAATCGCGCCAATAGTTTGTTGCAAAATGTTCGTTTCTTTTGGTGTAGGGTGCAACGGTAAAAAGTGCTGTGCGGATACACTCACCCGGCTTCAGATACAGATGCAGATCGTTGACCGCGCTTGCCCGATAGGTAGTACGCTCGCCGTCAGAGGCGAAGGATGCCTCCCACGTGCCTGCCCAACCGATCGCAAGCATCGCGCCGCCGTCCCCGTATTCCAGATTGAAATACGGAAAATTGTTGTGCGTTGCCTGACCCGTGTGCGAGGTAAACTCCAATATGTTTCCCGTGGGATCTACGCAATACGGGCGGTACTGATTGATATGATCGCCGAGAATCCCCTTGACATTCGGGTATTTGCCCTCGAAAACGATTTCGGAGCACACATCCTCAAGAATGCCGCTGTTTTCCTGTCCTACGTTTTCAAAATAGACGGTCCACTCGGTGACACCGTGAGAGCGATAATAGGTCAGAAGAAGACGAATTTCAAGAATACCGTCCACCGAGACGAAGGTGTAGAGTGTGCTTTCCACCACTCCTGTGCGGATCGCTTTTTGATCCTTGATTGCCTGATTGGAAAAGCCTTGATACGGAACATTCTTGTAAGTAAAACGGAACGGAAGCTTTCCAAGATCGTTTCTGAGCTCCGCATAGGCACTGTCTGCCCGGGGATTTGAATAATCGCGTTTCATGATCAGTCTCCTTTTGCAAACCAAAGCCGACTCGCTATACAGTAAGTCGGCTTTGTTGTTTTTTGATTAGATCTCGGGGATCTCGACCTCGATCTCGCGTCCGATTGCTGCGGACTTTGCGATACCGTCGATGATCGCCTGGTTGTAGAGGATCTGCGAGGAAGGAACGGGAGCCTTGCCGCCCTCCTTGATTGCGTCGAGGAAGGTGCGGATCTTCAGATCAAAGAGATTCTCCTTCATCTTGATGATCGGAATCTCGGTCTGGGTCTGCTCACCGCAAACCTCATGGTAGAGAACCATAGGTCCGCCAACCGAGCCGTTCCAGCACTCGGTGGAGGGAATGCGCAGGCTTCCCTTGGTACCCATGATGATGGTGTCACCGGGGGTGTCGAGGTTCATTGCCCATGCAATACGGAAGTCGAGAATGATGCCACCCTCAAGGCGAACGAATGCAGCTGCGAAATCGTCAACGCCAAAGAGATCAGCATATTCGGGATGTCCGGTCTTTACGTAGTTGGAGTAGTTGGGATCGGTGCCGAAGAAGGCAGACTTGTAGCCCGAAACGGTCAGAGGCTTCGGATAGCCGATTGCGTTGAGCACCATATCGAGCGAGTAGCATCCGATATCGCCGAGCGCACCGATGCCTGCGGTCTTGTCCTCGATGAAGGTAGTTCCGAAGGGCGTGGGAATACCGCGACGACGTCCGCCACCGGTCTGGATGTAATAAATCTGACCGAGCGCACCCGAATCAACAACCTTCTTGATCATCTTCATGTTCGCGTCCATTCTGGGCTGGAAGCCGATGGAGAGAATCTTGCCGCTTTCCTTTTCAGCCTTGCAAACTGCAACAGCCTCCTCGAGGGTTACGGTGAAGGGCTTCTCCAGCAGAACGTGCAGACCTGCGTTGAGCGCGTCGATGGCAGGCTGTGCATGCTGACGGTTGTAGGTACAAATGGTAACGGCATCGAGGTTGAGGCTCTTATCAGCGAGCATCTCCACGTGGGAAGCGTAGTCGGTCTTAACGCCCTCAACGCCATTCTTCTCGAAGAAAGCCTTTGCCTTGCCGGGGATGAGGTCTGCGCCTGCCACGATCTCAACGTCGGGCTGGTTGAGCAGAGCCTTGATGTGAGAGCCTGCGATCCATCCGCATCCGATAAATCCGATTCTCACCTTTTTGCTGGCATCAACAACCTTTGCTTCTTGGTTGTCCTTAAAAGCATCCAAATCCTTATCCAGTGCCATGATAAAATTCTCCTTTTATTTATTGTATTGTAAATCAGTTTCCGATCGACTTGAGATATTCGCGGCTCTTGGCAGCGCACTCAAGGGGAGAAAGACCCATCGAGGGCTGATCCTGCTCCACAACAACCCAGCCTGCGCCTGCAGCCTCGGCTGCCTTGAGGATGGCGGGGAAATCCTGCTTGCCGCAACCAACGGGACGGAACTCAAAGTTTGCAGGACGTGTGGGTGCCTTCTTTTCGATACCGATCAGCTCGTACATGTTTTCGGACTTGTCGCCCACAAAATCCTTGAGGTGGACAACGGGAGCGCGACCGGTGTACTTGAGCAGATACTCTGCGGGAACCTCGCCGCCAACGTTGACCCAGCAAACGTCGAGCTCGGTCTGGAGCAGGTCTGCGGGAACCTCGTCATAGAGAATATCGAGGGCATATTTGCCGTCGAGCTTCATAAACTCGAAATCGTGGTTGTGGTAGAGGAGCGTCATGCCAAGCTTCTTGGCAACGCCGCCGATCATGGCAACGTTTTTGATCACCTCGTCAAAACGATCGGTTCCGGGACGATACTCCTCCGTCAGATACGGAACAACAACGAACTTGCAACCGATCGTTGCATAAATCGACAGAACTCCCTCGGGGTCTGCAACCATATCAACGTAAGGAACGTGTGCGGAAAGAGGCGTCAGACCGATCTCGGCGCACATTGCGCGAACCTCCTCGGGAGCGTGACCATACAGCCCTGCGAACTCCACACCGTCGTAGCCCATTTCCTTGATCTTTTTCAGCGTGCCGCGAAGATCTGCTTTTGCGTCATCGCGCACCGAATAGACCTGAAGCGCAACAGGAAAAGACATTTTTCGTTACTCCTTTTTTCTTTTTTATGCGAAGCACAATACTTCTACTTTAATTATAAGACAAAACATGCTCTATTTCAAGACACAAATGGGCATAAAAAAGACATTTGTTGCCATTTATTGCATTTTGAGGGTCGAGATCAGGGTATCGTCGGCAAGGATATGGAGATAAAAAATCTCATCCTCGTCGCGCACCTTGAGCAGATAAATCCCATCCCCCCATAGCTGTGCGGTGTAGTAGTACACCCTCTGTTGGCGGAGAGTGCCCGAAACGGCCTTTCGGTTCTCCGATGTGAGCTTGGTGATCTCAACAATGTCTGTCACCGAAATGCGGCAAACCACGGTGACGTGATTGCCGTAGTATTCGGTAATCACAAGATCGGGAGCGGTGCGGTCGGGGGAATCCGACTCGGTAACCGCATAGACAAAGCGACGCAAGAGGCAACGCGATACGAACATCACGGCGCCGACCAACGCAAAGATCATGCCAACGTGGTACAGCGAATCGTAGTGCACGTTCGGATGTGTTGCTACACCAAAGAGCAATGCCGCAAGCGCCAAAAGCCCGAAGGTTGCAAGCTTTTCCCGTTTTTTGGGGGATTTGGGGTCGTATTCGTAATATTTCATGCTGTTATCCTCTCACGAACTCGTTTGATTTCCCAGAGCCTCCACGAGGAGCAACTCCAGAAGTCGCGGCTCCGCACGTCCCGCAGTCCGCGCCATTGCCTGACCCTGCAGGGCACGCAGGGCGGCAGTTTTTCCCCGTTTGTAGTCCTCCACCGCACGCGGATTTGCCGCAAGCACCTCGCGGACGGTCTCTGTGAGTCGGGCGCGATCGGTGATCTGTGCCAACCCCTCGCGCTCCACCGTCTCGCGCAGATCGAGGTCTGCCGCACAGAGACGTGACAAAAGCTTTTTCGCGGTTGCGGAATTGATCACACCGCTCCCAAGAAGCTCGGCGAGCTCCGCCATGCGATCGGCAGACACGGGCGAGATAAATGGATCGGAGCCACAGACGCGCAGCAAATCGGTCAGAATCAGGTGCACAAGGATCGTCGGATAGACGGTCTTCCCTGCCGCACGCTCGTAAAAATCGGCAAGCAAAGGCTCTCCCACCAAAATTGCGGCGTCGGCATCGGTGATCGCGTATTCTGCCGCGAGGCGCCTTGCCCGTTCGTCGGGAAGCTCGGGCAGCTCGCTGCGGATCCGTGCAAGCGTATCACCGTCCACCGAGATCGGCAAAAGATCGGGCTCGGGTAGATAGCGGTAGTCCACCGCACGCTCCTTGGCGCGCATGATGCGCGTTTCTCCGCTCGGCACGTCGTAACGCCGCGTTTCGGGACGAAGCGCCTCCCCTCGGTCGAGCGCAGCGGATTGGCGCTTGATCTCATAGGCGATCGCCTTTTCAACGAAGGCAAAGGAATTGAGATTTTTGATCTCGGTGCGCACGCCCATCCGTTTCTCCCCACGCGGACGCAGAGAAAGGTTGACGTCGCAGCGCAGAGAGCCCTCCTGCATGCGGCAGTCCGAGATACCGCAGGTGAGCAGAATTCCGCGCAGAGCACGCAGGTAAGCAGATGCCTCGGCGGCACTGCGAATATCGGGGCGCGAGACGATCTCAATGAGCGGAACGCCACATCGGTTGCAGTCAACGAGCGTCTCATCCCCTCTGTGGATCAGCTTGCCCGCGTCCTCCTCAATGTGAATGCGCGCGATGCCCACGCGTCGCTCACAGCCGTTAACCGTTACCGTGAGCGATCCGTTTTTGCAGAGCGGCGAGACGTCCTGCGAAATTTGATACGCCTTGGGCAGGTCGGGGTAAAAATACTGCTTTCGATCGGTTCTGCTGATCTGCGAAATCTCACATCCGAGGGCAAGCCCCGCGCGCACGGCAAGCTCCACCGCGTGGCGGTTGAGTGTCGGCATCGTGCCGGGCAGCCCCAAGCAGATCGGACAGCATTGGGTATTCGGCTCTGCGCCGAAATCGGTGGGACAGGCGCAGAATATCTTGGTGGCGGTGCGAAGCTCGGCGTGAACCTCCAGCCCGATCACCGCCTCGTATACGGTATCCATAAAAGCTCCTTTTCAGTTTGCTCTCTGCAGGCTTGCCGCAGCGCGCAAAAGTCTCTCGTCGGCATCGGGCGCGGCGATGAGCTGTACGCCGAGCGGCAGCCCCTCAACGCTCCTTCCAAACGGAACCGAGATCGCAGGTAACCCCGCAAGGCTTGCGTAAACCGCGCAAAGATCGGCACGGCGCTGCAGGTCGGGCGCAAGCTGCTCGCCAAGACGAAATGCCGCCGTCGGCGCGGTTGGCGTCAGAATCAGATCATAGCGCGAGAGCGTTTGCAAAAGACTGTTGCGAATCAAACGGCGCGCCTCGATTGCGCGATCGTAGTAGATCGGTCGGTTTTTCTCGGAGAGCACCGACATGCCAAACAAAATCCGACGCTTGACCTCCTTGCCAAGCCCTGCCCCCCTGGTCTCGGCATACATGGAGGCAAGATCACCCGCCCCCTCGCTCCGAGTTCCGAAGCGCACGCCGTCGTAGCGCCCCATATTGGAGGATGCCTCGGCGGCAGAAAGCACGCAATAGGACGCCAGCGCCCATTCGGGCGAGGGCAAAGTCACCTCCTCCACCGCGGCGCCCTGCCTACGAAGCTGCTCTGCGACGCGCAGAACCGTCTCGGCAACCTCGGGCGAGATTGCGGGAGGCTCGAGAAGCGCAGGCACGATCGCCACGCGCAGGGGGGCTTCGGTCATCAGGTTTTCTCCCGTGGACACAGCCCCCACCGGATCGCGTGAGGTGGCGTCCATCGGATCACGCCCGAGCAATTCGCGAAAGATCAGCGCGGTATCCTCCACGCTCCGCGCAAGAATCCCCACGCAGTCGAGCGAGGAAGCAAGCGCGATCATGCCGTAGCGCGAGAGCAGACCGTTGGTGGGCTTGAAGCCGACCGTACCGCAAAATGCGGCAGGCTGTCGCACCGATCCGCCCGTGTCCGAGCCGAGCGCAAAAGGGACCTCAAGAGCGGCAACCGCAGCGGCAGAGCCGCCCGACGAGCCACCCGCCGCACGGGTTGGGTCATGGGGATTGCGCGTGATACCAAGCGCCGATTGCTCACAGGACGAGCCCATTGCAAATTCATCCAGATTCAACTTTCCAAGCAGAACGCAGCCCGCGGCACTCAAACGGGAGACAACGGTTGCATCGTAGGGCGGAACGAAATCCGCAAGCATCCGAGAGGCGGCGGTCGTGCGCAATCCGCGCGTGCAAAAATTATCCTTGATTGCCCACGGAATGCCGTCGAGAGCCCCCCGACATTGTCCTGCCGCACGGCGCGCGTCAGACTCCTCTGCTGCACGCATTGCCCCCTCGGGATCAAGCGTGAGAAATGCCCCAACCGCCCCCTCACACGCTGCAATGCGATCAAGGCAGGCGCGCGTGAGATCAACAGAGCGATATTCTCCCGCGGAGAGCGCCGCGCTGTGCTCGAGAACCGTGCGGGAAAGCACACCCTCATTCATCATCCGATCGGTCATTTTCATTCCTCCACCGCACGCGGCACCACGATATATCCGTCACGCTGACAGGGCGCTGCACGCAAAAGCTCCTCTCGGGGCAGGCAGGGGATCGGTTTATCCTCGCGCAGTCCGTTCATATCAGCAAACGCAGCATCACGCTCTGCGTCGGCGGTGAGCGGAATATCACGAAGCGAATCTGCCAACGAGAAAAGCCGCTCCATGTCTCCTGCAAACTCCGACACCTCTGCATCGGTCAGCGCGATCTGCGCGGGACTCGCCAATTCGCGGATTTGTTCCTCCGAAAATTTGATACCCATTTTTCGTTTTTCGCTTTCGTTTCTTATTTTCCAACGCAGAAGTGCGAAAAAATCTCCGAGACAATATCCTCGGAAATCTCGCGTCCGTCCACCTCTGCGAGCGCCGACATTGCCTCCTCGGCATCAATGCAGCACATGTCGATCGGGGCTCCGCTATCGAGCGCGGCAAGGGCGCGGCGCACCGACTCAAGTGATGCGAGCACGGCGGCGTGCTGACGCGCATTGGTCAGGATCGCTCCGTCGCGCGAGTCGAGCTTCCCATCGGTGAAAAGCTGCTCCACCGTCTCGGAAAGCACGTCCATACCCCGCCCCTCGGCGGCAGAATGCGCAAACGCCTCGGCATAGAGCCAGACGTCGGAAAGCCCCAGATCGCTCTTATTGATCACCGCGATCACGGCGGCATCCGAGTGCGAGAGAGTCGCAATCAGCGCACGATCCTCATCGGTGGGCGCCTCGGCACCGTTAAAGACCGCCAAAATCAGCTCGGCGCGGCGCATGACGTCCTCGGCGCGCGCAATGCCGATTCGCTCAACAGGATCGGCGGTTTCGTGAAGCCCTGCCGTATCAAACAGACGCAGGGTCACGCGACCGAGCGACGCCGTTTCGGTCAGCACGTCGCGCGTGGTTCCCTCAATTTCGGTCACGATCGCAGCGTCGCGCCCAACGATCGCATTATAGAGAGAGCTTTTTCCAACGTTCGGTCTGCCGCAGATCACGGTCGGGATACCCTCGGCGATCGCGTGTCCCGTTCGATAGGTTGCGGCAAGGGCGGCAAGAGAGCGCTCACATTTGCCGAACGCCTCGATCATCTCCTCGCGGCTCATATCGGCAAGGTCCTCGTCCGGATAGTCGATCCGCACGTAGATGCTCGCCAGAATATGGCGAAGCTCGCCGTAAATCTCCTCGCACCGCGCCCCCAAACCGCCGCCAATCCCACTGTGTGCCAGCGTGAGCTGCTCGCGCGTTTGCGCCTCGAGCAGGTTGCCCAGCGCTTCAGCCGCGGTGAGTCCCAGCTTGCCGTTGAGAAACGCGCGGCGCGTAAATTCGCCCGCCTCGGCGGAACGAGCTCCTGCCGCAAGCAGCGCGGTGAGCACCGTTTCGGTGAGCAGAATTCCGCCGTGACAGCAAATTTCCACCGTATCCTCACCCGTGAAAGACGCAGGCGCGCGAAAAACCGTTGCCAGGCCATCATCCACCGAGCGCCACTGACCGTCGGGGTCGGGGGCGAGAATGCCACCGTAGAGCGCTGTTCGCGTTGCCGCCTCGCAAAGCGGTTGGTTACTGCGCGGCACAAACACGCGCGACGCGATCGCGATCGCATCGGGTCCCGACACGCGCAGAAGCGCTACGCCTCCCTTTCCTCTCGGCGTGGATATTGCGGCTATCGTATCTCCAAGCATATTTCAGTCCTGTTCTGCAAGGGACAGAAACCGCCCCTGCAAGCTCCTTTCCTTCGGTGTGCGTCCGCCACATTTCGCGCCGACACCGAAAATTGACACAGGGGAAGGAACTCTTTTTCAAAAGCTCCTCCCCCTCAACCTATTTTGGAATTATTCGTCAGCCTTGCTGTCATCGAGGAACATCACCACGCGGCGATTGTTCTCCGAACCGATCGAATTGGTGGAAACACCCTCGATGCCCTGCACCTCGGAATGGATGATGCGGCGCTCATAGGGATTCATCGGCTCAAGCATGACGCTCTTTTTGCGCTGAAGTACCTTCGTTGCGGTGCGTCTTGCAAGATTGCGCAGGGTTTCCTCGCGCTTTGCACGATAGCCCTCCACGTCAACCGAAACCTTCACGTACTCGCGCTTCTCGCCCTTGACCTTCTTATTTGCGGCGAGGTTTGCAAGATACTGCAGCGAATCAAGCGTTTCGCCGTGGTGACCGATCAGAAGGCCTGCACCCTCACCGTCAACCGTGATCAGCGTATCGTCATTTTTACCGGGCTGCATTGCAACCGTGAGGTCAAGCTCCATATCGGAAACGAGCTTGCGAATGAACTCAAGCGCGATATCCGCACCCTTTACGGTGTAGACAGCCTGAACCTTTGCATCGCTCGCGCCGATTCCGAGAAATCCGCGCTTGCCCTCCTCGAGAACGGTGAATTCGATCTCTTCTGCGGCAACGCCAAGCTCGGCTGCCGCCTTTACCTTTGCTTCTTCAACGGTCTTTGCCGTTATGATAATTTCTTTTTTCACGATCTTACTCCTGAATGTTAGTTAGAATTGTTATCGTCGGTCTCCGAGGTCTCGTTCTCCTCAGAGGTCTTTTTGTTTTCTTCCTTGAGGTTTGCAGCGCCGAAGGGCGACTTCTTTGCGCGCTCCTCCTGCTCGCGGCGTTCTCTCTCCTCGATTGCCGCCTTGCGAGCCAGCGCGCGATCACGCGTGTCCTCAAAATCCTCGTCGTCGATGTGGTGGAGCGAGCGAACGCTTCCCACAGAGCCGGTCTTTTTAACCGTTGGACGCTTGCCTGCCATCTCCTTTGCCGCCTGCTTGTAGTCCTCCTCGGTAAAGGTGGGCAACGGCATCACGCGCGACAGGATGAACTGCTTGAGCATACCGACCAAGCTGCGGAAAATCCAATAGATGCCAACGAGCGCGGGCACCATAAAGGTGAACACGGTGGACATTGCGGGCATGGTGATGTCCATGATGTTGTTCGAGCACGCCACCTGACGCTCATCGGGACCGCCTACCGATGCGGGCTGCGCCATGAACTTGCGGTTGAGCTTCGAGGTGAGGAAATAGGTGGCAAAGGTGAGCACGGGAACGAGCAGCAGGATATCAAAACGTGCGAAATCGGGGTTCAGACCGAAGTTGAACGGACCGATATTGAAGTTCGGGATCGAGCCCGCAATGCGGTTGATCGACTCGAAAACTTCGGTTCCGTTGGAGAAATAAGCAAAGCTCTTGATGCCCTCGAGATCTGTCATCTTCAGGTTGGACAGGATCGCGATCGTGCCGTTGCTCGATCCGAGCGTTCCGCCAAGGCCGCCTGCCGCGGGGGACGCCGAATAGAAGCTGTTGAGCGCAGCCGACACCTCTGCCGACTGACCGAGCACGTAGTGCAGCGGGTCGATCACGATATAGTAGAGTGCCATAATAATAGGAAGCTGAATCAGAAGCGGGAGACAACCGCTATACGGGCTGAAATTCTCGCGCTGATAGAACTCCTGGATTTCCTCCTGCATCTTCTGCATGGTGACCTGGTCGTTTCTTCCCTTGTACTTGTTGCGGATCGCCATTTCCTTCGGGCGAAGATTTGCCTGACGGATCGAGTTTTTCTGCTGCTTGATACCAAACGGCAGCATCAAAATTTCGATCAGAAGTGCAAAAATGCAGATACCGATCAGGTAATTGCCAAAGCCCAGCGTGGTGGTGATCCAACGCAGAACGACTCCCACGCCGGAGAGCAGAACGTCAAGGAATCCCGAGCCCGACGAGGTGTTGACCTTGATCTGGAATGCAGCGATCAGGGTTTCCACGTCGGTGGCGTTGATCTTGGAGTAATCAAAGCTGACCTTTTGGTCATCGCTCGCCTTGTTGTTTGCCGCCGTGATCAGATTTTGGACAGCCTTGAGGTTGACGTCCTTTTTGGGGAACTCGCCCGTGGTATCGTTAAAGCCATCGGCGAGCATGTCATAGCCGCGCGACGCTGCCACCAGCATCTCAAGCGTGTCGAAATCGGTTTCGTTGTAGACCGCCGACAAAAGCGTTGCGATCTTGGAGAGCTCGGTTGCCTTGAGCGAATGCGTCAGCGTTTCATCCTCAATGCGTTCGTTGATCTTGTTGCTGTCCCAGCCCAGCTGCTTTTGCGCCTTGCCGCCGCATCCGACGAGCAGGGTCATCACCAAAAGGACCAGAGTGGACAGGACGATCACGCGCTGTGTGATTTTTCTCATTCTTGTTTTCATGTTCAGTTTTCTAAAACTCCCTTCCAATATTGGGAAAGCGCACCGCCGATGTTGATTTTCCGCGCGGTGCCGCGGATGTTGTCATTGCTGCCCGTCGGTCGGTTTGTCCGCCTCAAGTCCATACTCCTCGGGATAATAATATTTCGTCATGGGCGCAGCGACGTATCTCGGATTTCGCAGCCCTCGCTCGGGCACGGGATCGTAGCCTGCCTTGCCAAACGGCTGACAGCGCGCAATTCGTGTCAGCATCAGGATTGTGCCCACGAAAAAGCCGCGTTTGCGGTATGCCTCGATCGCATAGGACGAGCAGGTCGGATAAAACCGACAGGTCGGCTGACGCTTGAGAGGCGAGAGGAGCTTTTGATAAAGACGGATGAGCCAGATACAAAGATACTTCATGACGGGGAATTCTCTCGGAGCATCTGCAGCCTCGCAAAGCCCTTCCGCAGCTCGCGCTCCACGTCGGTGGATTTGGCATCGAGGATGCCCTCACGCGGACTGATCACAACCAGATAGCCCGTTTTGATCTCGGGCTCAACCGCACGGTATCCCGCGCGCAGGATACGCTTGACGCGGCTTCGCTGCACCGCACCGCCAACCCGTTTGGTTACCGACACGCCGAAGCGATTGTAGAATTTCTTTTCGGGATTCTCCCGTCGCAGTCGCCCTGCGGCATAATCGCGCAGAACGAACACTGAAAGATAGCGCCCCGAAAATCGCGCGCCTCTCTGAAAGGTTTTTTGATAGAGATGGTGTTCCTTGAGTGTGGTGTACTTCATCGGTTCATTCCTTTTTGTGCGGCATTGGCTTCCGTTAGAAAAATAAAAATAAACAGTTGAGAATTGAATTCCCCGCGCGCAATTCTCGTCGCAAATAAAAACGCCGACGGCGGGATGCGGTTTTGCTACATCGGCAGTCGGTGTTTTTATGTGGGGATCTGACGCGTGCCGAACGGATCGCGTTCGACCGCAACAGGCATTAGTAGGTCAGTCTTTTTCTGCCCTTTGCGCGTCTTCTCTTGAGTACGTTTCTGCCGTCAGCAGTTTTCATTCTCTTTCTGAAGCCATGCTCCTTTTTTCTCTGACGCTTTTTCGGTTGATAGGTTCTGAGCATCGTTTGCACCTCCTTTTAATTGAATCGGAAGCGTTACGCCTTTCAGCATAAAATACGCTTTTACACAATGACATTCTACATTATACCCGATTCTTTCCTTTTTGTCAAGTGTTTTTCAATTTTTTCTCTAATTTATTTTATTTTTTCGAGGATTGCCTCACAGATACGGTCGCAGAGCAGAATTTTCGTGGGCGGATGGATATGATTACTCTCACAAACGTCGCGGCTGATGACCGTGCAAACGCCCGCAACGCGCTCTCCGACACGCACCTGCGCGTGTTGTACCGCCCTCCAGCCCTCGTCGTCTCGCTTATGGTAGTCGGCGATCTGTACCACAACGAACGCAAGCTCTGCATCGTCAAAATCACGCCGCCGTTGCTCGATCAGCGCGGTCAGGAGCTGATCGTAAACCGCCCCCTCTGCCTCGGTGGTGTTGCTCTCGCCCTGATACCAGACCACGTGTGAGATCGCACAGGGTATGATCGGCTCGATGGCAAAATGATAGAGCAAACCGTCGCGATTCCATGCGGAGTATGCCGGATAGGAATAATCCACGTGGCGTTGCTCGGGCGTGAGCGAGATGCCGAGTCGCGCCTCCGTGCCCTCCGGCAGCCATGACTGGATCACAGATGCTCCCTGCGTTGCGGCGATCAATCCGACCGCGCATCCCAGCTCACGCGAGAGACGCAGACCCACGTGGTAGCCGATTGCCGACCATTTTCCCGCATTCTCGGCGGTGCAGTGCACCCATCCGTCGGCACGTTCAAAGGGACACGCCTCGGTGGGATATTCGAGCGAGAATAAACGAAGCCGCTCCTCATTCTCGTAGCGGTCGGTCGGGTAATTCGACTCCTCAAGCATAAATTTCATATTCGATTGTCCATGTAGCAAAAGCACCTCGCCCACCCAAACGTCGGTCAGCGTGATCCGCTCGTCGCCCAACTCAACCGCAAGCTCGTAGGGTCCGCCGTAGGTCTGTGGGTCAAGCTCGATCAGCCAATCGCCGCCGTCCGAGTCGCATTCGGCGGTCATATTCAAAAAATCGACCCGCACGTGCCCACATCCCGTACCGAAAATACGGATCGGCTTCCCTGCCGCGAGCACCATGCCGCTTTGAAAAAGAACGTTCAGCTTCAAAAAAATCGCCCCCTTTTCATTCGCATTATTATAGCACACAAAAAAAAGCTTGTCAAGTGGTTGACGAATCGGGCGCAAAATGGTATAATGAATAAAAACGCTATACAGATAAGGGGGGAGAAAAATGGAAAAGAAGGACGCACTTGAAATCCTCAAGGAAAGCGACTTTCGCCGAGAGCTCAAGGCATCGCCTCGCACGGGATATTTGTTTTTCGGAGACGAGGACTATCTCAAGGCATTTGCCATCAACCAGGCTCGCAGCCTGCTCTGCCCCGACCCCTCCCTGGCGTTTTTCAATGACATGCGCCTGCACGCCATCGACTACACGCCGCAAAAGCTGCTCGACGCAATCACACCCATGCCGATGATGACCGATCGCAAGCTTATCACGCTCGACGGACTGAACGTCAGCGCTATGCGTGCCTCGGAAATCGACGAGCTCTGCGAGGTGATCGCGGAGCTGGAGAGCTTCGACTATAACCTTCTGATCGTTTCGGTTTCTGCCGACGGTCTCGACACGGGGTATCTTCCGCGCCGCCCCTCCTCAACGCTCCTCAAGCTCGCCGAAGTGCTCACCCCCGTGCAGTTTGACCGCTGCACCACGGCAAAGCTCACCGCGTGGATCGAAAAGCATTTTGCACACAACGGCGTGCGAGTTTCCCCAGCCCTTTGCGCACAGCTGACCCAATATTGCGGACACAGCATGTTTATCCTCGCCAACGAGATCGACAAGCTCTCCTACTACGTCCTGGCAAACGGACGCGATGAGCCAACCGCGGAGGACCTTCGATTGGTGTGCTGCCCCGTGAGTGAATACGATACCTATGCGCTCGCAAATGCCATCATGGAAAGCAATGCCGAGGCGGCGCTTGCTATTCTTGCCGACTATCGCCAACGCCGCGTGGACCCCATTTTTATTCTGGGTGACGTCACGCGCTCGATCTGCGAGATGGTTTCGGTGCAGGCAATGACCGCCGACGGTGCATCCCCCGCCGAGATCGGCTCAATCCTGTCGGTTGCAGCCTTTAAGGTGGGGCTTTACCAAAAGAGTCTGCGCAACACCTCCGAGAAGCGCCTGCGCCGCGCACTCGACTCCTGCATTGCCGCCGACGCTGCGCTCAAAAGCTCGCCCACGGGATATGCGGTGCTCGAGCGTCTGATCTGCAGCCTCTGACCGATCACAACGTCCAGCACCCGATAAAAGCTCCCCCGAACAATCAAAAGAGAGAACAAAACGGATCATACCGCTCTGTTCTCTCTTTTTTTGCCCGTATCGCGAGCATCTCGGTTCAAAACCGAGCTATTTGTGCATCAATGATATTTCAATCCGTCAAGTGCCGCAATTTCGTCATCCACGATCTTGCCCGCGAGCAGCTCGTTGATATCGGTGAGCATCTCCTGCAAATAGGTGGTGTCCACCCAGAAGGCGCCGCTTGCATTGGCAGGATTGGTGATGGGATTGCCATTCTCGTCGAAGCTCTCCACAACCTCAAGCGTCAGATAGGTCTTCCAATCGGAATAGGTGTAGAAACGGAGAACAATGTCCTTTTTGTTGTTCTCGGTGTAGAGCTTAACCTCGTTGCCATCCTTATCCTTGTAGGTGAAATTGTTGAGCTCGGATGCAAGGTCCTCTGCCTTGTAGTAGATGATCGCCTGCAGACCGCGGTTATTTTGGCTCTCACCGCAGGTGCTGTCGGGGTTGGCGGCAACGTATTCTGCCATCGTCATACCCGTTTGCGCCTTGAAGTCTGCCGCGTCCACGTCACCCATGAGTGAGAACCAAATCAGCTTGGTGTAGACCGCGAGGAAATTGTCAAGACCCGTGATCTGCTTGGTTTTCTCGGTTCCCGAGTCGGTTTTATAGGAATAGGTGATCTTGTAATCCAACAGATTGGGAGCAGCCTGCCCGCCCGTGAAGCGATCGCAATAGACCTTGAGCTTGGTGGAGCTGATCTTGTCGGTCTGCTCGGTTTCGCTGTTATCAAGCGTGAATTGGAATTTTTCCTTGCCGATCTGGATGTTGAGCTTCTGGATATGCGCCACGTTGTGACCGAAGAAATACTGCTCGTACCATTGCTTCTGCTCCCATTCGAGGAAGGAGAAGTAATACTGATCGACCTCAACGATCATATTGGACAGGAGCGAGGCAACGTAATAGGTGTTGTTCTCGGTCTTGTCGCTCACGAGCAGCGTGTTGGTTACGTAGCCTTCGATCACGTTCTTCTCCCCCGTTACAGGAGAGCCGTAGGTGATGAAATAAACGTCGCCGCTCAAGCCGTATTCATCCAACGCCTCGGCGGAAAGTCCAAGCTCCACGCAACGAACAAACTTCATCTGATAGAACAGAGAGAGCACGGCGGACGCGCTGTCGCCCTTGATATCATAGCCGTGGAGCAGGTCCTCCATGAGCGAGATATAGGGAAGCGAGGTATACATGGTATTTTCGCGCTCTGCCAGATCCTGATAGGTGAATGCTGCGATCGGCTTGATGTCAAGCGCCTCCCACTCCTCGTCGGTTTTGGGAAGATCGGCGATATTGACGCGACCGAGCATAAAATCCGACACCATTGCGTGCGTCACGAGCGAGGTGGGATAGGAGATGATCGGCGTCACGAGCGATTCCACAGGCTGCAACACGGTTTCCGAAATCGTGTTGCTCACGATATAAACCGCCTCGCGCGACGCGATCTCTTTTTCAAAGCCGTCGGCAACGAGCTTGCCGCCGTCCATTTTGATATAATAGCCGCCGCCCGAGATGAGCTTGTCGCCCACCATCACGCGGTAGGTTGCGGTCACGTGCTCGCTGGCAAGCATATCAACCTTTCCCTTGCCGTCCTTCTTGGTGCGGATCTCACCGTCACCGTCAACGTCGTAGAGGTGATAGCCCGTAATCGTATAAACGGCGGGGGTGTAGGTCACGTTGCCCGATCCGTCGGTGACGTCAACCAAACCGTACTCCGCATAGTTCACCGAGCCGTCGGGCAGGCGCGGAACCTCGGGGTTATTCTCGGAGAAATCGAGCTTTTGCATCGACAGCGGGAAGCCGCAGCTCACGCAAAGCGAGGCGTAGAGCTCGGGATCGTAAACGGTGATGGTATCCTCGGTGCCCTTGAGCACCGCTTTACCCTCGTCATTTTTGTAGAACTCAAATCCGCCGTAGGAATTCTCCACCTTGATCGAGAGCACGTAGGACTGCGAAATCTGCGGAAAGAGCATGATGCGATCCGAAAAGCCCAGAACCTCGCCGCCCGCCTGATCGTAATCGACCACGGCGTAAAGCGAATATTCTCCCGTCTCCGCGTCCACTTCATATTGGTTTCCGCTCTTGGCAATGTAGTAGCCCTCGCTGTTTTTCTCCATCAGGGTGCCGTCGCGGTCATAAAGCCCGTAGCTCCCCTGCTTTTTGCGAACGTAGTATTTTTCGGTGTAGACCTCGCCGTCATCGCCGTAGTAAACGTCGGTCAGACCGTAGATCTCCACGATGTGGTTGACAAAGACCAGTGCAACGATCAGAACCACGGTCAGAACCGCGAGGACCGCCGCCGCAAGCCTTTGCTTGCGGTAGACAGACGGCTTTTTCGCGCCGCCCGCCTTTTTTGCCCAACGCGCAACAAGGCAAATATCCTCCTCGGAGGCAACAATCGTCTCATCGGTGACAAGCGTCCCGTCGAGATACCAGCCCTCAAAGGTGTATCCTGCGCGAGTGGGCTTGGGAAGGGTGCCGAAGGGCTGACCGCAAACCGCTTCGCGGCTCTCAACCGACACCTCTCCCCTTTTCGCGTCAAATATGACGTTGATAATCGTTTCTTCTTTTCTCATTACAACTAAAAAATTCCTTTCAGATCAAAACAACCGCCCAAAGGGGGTACTCCGTCATGTGCGGGATCTTCTCTTCAACCAAACGGTTACACCCGCAACCGCAAGAACGATAACAGGAGCAAGCGCCAGAACAACGGTCCACACCGTGGAGTTGCTCTGCTGGTGATAGGTGGTGCCGATCTCGCCCTTGTAGAGGGTCACCCACTTCAGTCCAACGGGCTCAACCTCGCAGCCGATCAGACGAAGCGTGTGCTGCAGGGCATCGGCATTGCCGTAAGAGCTCGAGCTCAAAACCTCGTTGCTCGCGAACTCGGTCGATCCGATCGCGCAAACGTAGGACGAATCGTTGACGTTGGTGTAGCCCTGACCCTCTCCGATGATACGGGTCTGGCGCGTGATGGTCATCAGGCGGTAGGGATCGCGAGGATTGAAGGTATCCACAACGAGGTCCGCTCCTGCCGCATCTGTGATGCGATTGCCGTCGGCACGCGCGTAGGCAAAGGAATCCGCTCCCGTGGTGAACACGTCGAAGATCGCGCGGCTTTCCTGATTTTTGAAATAGGTGGCATGCGTGAAGCCCTCGGTCAATCCGTTCTCATCGTTGGGAATCACGTAGGAAATCTCATACGTGGGCGAATAGGAGATCGACGCAGCATTTTTGAACACAACCTTGGGATTTGCACCCTTTTCGCGCATGTCCTTGGTCAGGCTTCCGCCGAGCGCTGCCGTGGCGTACTGACCCACAACGGTCTCACCCGTTGCATCGAGCGAATGGAGGGGGTCGAGAATCTCAAGCGTTCCCTGCAGGGGATCGCCGTTTGCATTCTCTCCATCGTATCGGTCGATCGAAATGCCCCACACCTCAAGATATTCCTCCCAAACGGGGAGTCGGGGCGTGTCGGCGTCCACAAACACAAGATAGGAATATGCCTTTGCAAGAAAGTCGTCGAGCTTGTAGGTCTCGGACGTATCCGATCCGGTTGAAAAGGTTTGGAAATCGCTTTGCGGATCAAAGGTGATGATCAAGCGGCACTTTTCGGGAATTTCGTCCTTTTCCAGATCAAGATACACGATATCGTAGCCCGCGTTTGCAATTACCTTGAGGAATTCGGAATACTGTGCGCGCCCCTCCTCGGTTGCAAAGGGCTCGCCATGGTTCACAGTCAGCGCGCAAACAGGAGCCTCCGCTCTCGTAACCGCAATAATGCCGCGCAAAAAGTTCTTCTCACCGCTGTATCCCCAGGGCGCCTCGTCACCCGTCGTGTTATCGTAGATATAGAAGGCGCTGTAAGAATAAACGCGGAACTCGCTGCCGCTGGCAATGATCACGTCGGTCTGATAGATCGACGAATAGGAGTTGCTTCGGTAGGCATCCACCGACGAGGGGTTCTCCCACACGTTGGTGGTGGAAACGCGGATGGTTTCGGGGAACTTCTGTTGCATCGAAAGTGCGGTATAGTAGATGGCGCGCAGATAGTAGTTTCCGCGGAGCTGGTCGGGGTCGGCGCAGAAGATGATATCCACCTTCACGGGTCCCTCATCCTCGCTTCTGCTCTCGTTTGCGGAAGCAATGGTGTCGCCCAGCATATTCTCACAATTTTCGGAGAGCGTGTAGAGCGGCTCGGGGGTCATATCAATGTACCAATTCGTCGATTGGAACAGAAACGACATGAGCACGTTGAACAGGAGCACAGCCGCCAGCACCCCCGCCGTGATTCCGAGCCAAGCGGAACCGTAGCGAAGCTTGCGGCCGAAGCCGTTATTTTCATTCATCATTTTTGCACCCTCCTTTCATCACGCATAGCGGCGCTTCACAATCACGAACACGCCGATCAGTGCCACCGCAAGCGTCGGAACAACCGCAAGACCGACCGTCCAGAAGAGCATCTGCGAGGTGGTGATGATGCTGATATCCTGCGAGGAGAAGGGCTGAATGGTCATCCGTTCGGGCACGTTTTTCTGTCCGAGCAGCGTAAACACGCGCAGGAGCGTGTCGGTGTTGCCGTAAACCGCCGATTGCAGGAAATCCTCGGAGGAAAACTTTACCGAGGTAATCACGCCAACCGACGAGGTGGCGTTTCCTGCCGTTTGCTCGGTCAGGCTCATGAGCAGCACGGGTACATCGCTCACGGCTGCACCGTTTGCCCAAGAAATGGCGGATGCACCGCTCTCGTAGAGACCGTACATCGTGCGGTTGCCCTTGGTGTAGCTGCCGTCGCCGTTGCTCACAAAGCCGTTGGCGGCGTGCATGCCGGTTGCATTCTTGAAGATCACGCGGCGCTGCAGTCCATCGAGCATTTCGGCGGACTGACCGCGCAGAACAGGCTCACCGTAGATGGTGTAGCCGTCGGAGGTAAGGGATTGCGTCGAATCCTGCACCATGTAGCGATAGTCCTTGCCCGTTGCAAAGTCGGTGTGATATTGGAGAGCAACGCCCCACTCCGCGAGAAAGCGCTCGTAGTTGGGAAGCTTCGGTGTGCCGTTCTCCACGAGCACGAAGAAGCTGTGTCCGTCCTCAGCAAGAAACTCGTTCAGAATATCCACCTCAGAAACCTCGGAAACCTCGTCCGCCACCAGGTCGGTGTTGGGATTGTAGCTGATAATCAACTCGCAGTTGTCCGGGATCTGCTCGTTGTAGAGGTCGATATACGCCAGCGAATAGCCCGCATCGTCGAGCAGATAGAGCAGCTCGTAATCGTAGAAGATCTCGCCGTGGTTATTCGTCAGGCAGGCAATGGGAGCATCGGGATTGAGCGCACGCATCACGCCTGCGGCAAGCTTCTTCTCGCCGTTATACGCCCACACCTTCGAGGTGTCACCGTCCTCGAAGATAAAGAACTCCTCGATGGTATATACGCGGTGATAGCCCTCGGCAACAACGATCACGCTGCTTGATTTGATCAGGGTTGTAACCGTCTCCTTGGTGAGGGGGTTATAGGACTCGGTATAGGGGCGCACCGAGCCGGGATTGGTCCAGATATCGTGGCAGGTAATCTTCACGCGATCGGGATAGCGCTCGGCGATCGCGGTTGCCGTATCGTAAACGTAGCGACCGGTGATCTCCTCACGCAGATTATCGGGCAGATCACAGAAGATGATCTCAACGTCCGAGTCGGGGTGCGACTCAAACAGCTTGCCCAAAAAGGCGAAGCAATCCTCGCTCACACCGTAGGTCTGCTCCCCGTTGAGGTTGGAATACCATGCATAGCGCGTGGCGAGCGTGGAAAACACGGCGTTGGAGAGGATGGTTACGGTGATCACAAGAACGGTGAGAACCACCGTGATCACACCGAAACGCACCTTTCGGTTTCGGATAATTTTCTTTCTCATGAAACGACTTCCTCCGTCTCGATCAACCCCAACGGCGCTTCTCGTAAACGCGAACCGTGAGGAACAGGAAGATAAAGGCAAGCGAGAGGTAATAGAGCACCGCGGCATAATCGAAAATGCCGTTGCTGAAGGCGCCGAACCGCCCCAGAATCGAGAACCAATCAATCACCGTGCGCACAATGTAGTTGCCGATGATGGGCTGTCCGTCGGCATCGGTGAGCAGATTGAACACGCTGAGCAGAACCATCACAGCGATCACGCCGATGGTGATGATTGCCGCCGAGAGCTGGTTTTCGGTCAGGGCAGAGATAAAGGTGCCCACCGCGATCAGAGCCGCACCGATCAGCAGCACCGCCACAAGGCTTCCAACAATTTCACCCGTGATCGGTCCGATGTGCTTGAGGCTGGAGGATTCACCCAGGCGCTCCTGATGCGCGATGAGATAGAGCGGCAGGAAATTGACGCAGGAAACAAGCACGCCGCTGACGTAGATCGTGAGCGCCGCCAGATATTTTCCGAGCACCATGCCCGTGAGCGTCACGGGAGCGGTGAGCAGCAGCTGCTCGGTGCGGAGCTTACGCTCCTCGGCAAAGAGGCGCATGGTGAGAATCGGGATCAGAACGATAAAGCTGATCACGAGGAAGGTGAAATAGCTCGTGGTATCGTAGCTGCCCGAGATCAGAGTCGAATAGCAGCAAAGGAGCGCCGAAAAGGCGAGGAACACTCCCAGATAAACGTAACCGATGGGGTTGATGAAATACGACCGCATCTCTTTTCGATAGATGGCAAACATAATCTAAAAATCCTTTCTTAATAGCTTCGGGGCGCGACGGTCAATCGTCGTCCTCCTCATCGGTCGAGGAATCGAGCGCCGATTCGCTGCGCTGCCGCTGTGCATCCTCGTAGAGCGTTTCGCCAAGCTCACGCTCAAGCGCGTTCTTCTCTTTTCCGCGCGACCGTCTTGCAGGGCGCGTGCGCAGGTTGGTGCGCGTGACCTTGAACTCCTCGGACTTGTCCACAACCGTGATAAAGATATCCTCGAGGTTCATGCCCAACGCCTCCATGCCGATGATCGCCCATCCGCGCTCGGCAAGCTGGAAGAAAAGCTTTTTGCGAATATCCACGCCGATCTCGCTCTCCACCAGATAGGTGTAGGCATCGCCGTCACGCTCTGCAAGCGCCTCGGCAAAGGCAATACCGGGCATGCCCTTGAGCAGAGCAAGGATTTCACGCTGCGGTCCCGCGATCTTGATGTTGAAGCGGCGGCTGTTCTCCACCACGCTCGAGATGTTCTCGGTTTTCTCGTTGGCAACGATCTTGCCCTTGTTGATAATGATGATGCGGTCACAAACCGCCTGCACCTCCTGCAGGATGTGCGTGGAAAGGATGACCGTGTGCTCCTTGCCGAGCCCGCGGATCAGATTGCGGATCTCAATGATCTGCTTGGGGTCGAGTCCAACGGTCGGCTCGTCGAAAATGATAACCTTGGGATTGCCGATGAGCGCCTGCGCAATGCCCACTCTCTGGCGGTAGCCCTTGGAGAGCGTGCGGATTACCTTTTTGTAAACGTCCTTGATCTTCACGGTCTCGCAGACCTGCTCCAGATGAGCGGCACGGTCGAGGCGGCAGCATTTGAGATCATAGTTGAAGTTGAGGTATTCCTCAACCGTCATGTCAAGGTAGAGCGGAGGCTGCTCGGGCAGGTAACCGATCAGCTTTTTTGCGCCGATGGGATCGCGCAGAATATCAATACCCGCAATCGACGCCTTGCCCGACGTGGACGAGAGATATCCCGTGAGAATGTTCATCGTAGTGCTCTTGCCCGCTCCGTTCGGACCGAGGAAGCCAACGATCTCGCCGCTCTCAACCTCAAAGCTGATGTCGTCAACCGCGCAATGAGAGCCGTAATTTTTTACCAGATGTTCGATCTTTATCATGGGAAACAGAAAATCCTTTCTCTTAAAAATCCGTCTTGCTTGAAGTTTTTCCTTCAAATCATAATACAGAGATTATTTTATCATGAAAATATGAACACGTCATGAATAGGAGTAAAATTATCAAAAACTCTTTTGAAAACCGTGTGAAGATTTTGTGTGAAAATCTCACGAAAATATTTTTCCCTTTTTTGCATAAACGCGCCACAACAGGCAAAAATAAAGTCAGCAAGGCAAGCCGACCGCTCAAGCGTGCGGGGTCTTGTCCCGACAGAAAAGAACAAAGGAGCAAAGAACATGCTGAAAAAATGGAAAGAATCCGAATTTTTCAAAAAAATGAAGCAGGTGCGCGTCAACCGAGTGATCTACCTCTCGGCGATCGTGATCCTGCTCTCGCTGGCAGTGGTGCTTGCCATCACAGCGGCAACCAACCGCGCAAAGCGCAACCCTTCGGGCGAGGACACCACCCCCTCGGTCACCGAACCCGCAACCCTGCCGCCCGTTGACACCGACGAGGGGTCCAGACCAACCGTCAAGGACGAGGTGCCCTCCGAGCTTGCGCTGCCCGCATCGGGTAAGCTCTCCGAGATCCACAGCGTGGACGTGCAGGTGTTCTCCGACACCATGCAGGATTGGCGCGTGCATCTTGGCATCGACATTGCAACCGAGGAAAACGCGCAGGTGTTTGCTGCAGCCGACGGCAGCGTGGCACAGATTTGGGAGGACCCCATGATGGGCACCTGCATTGCGCTCTCTCACTCGGGAGAATGCGTCACGGTCTACAAAAACCTCGCCTCCGAGATGGCGGCAGGCATTGAGATCGGCGCCGAGGTTAAAGCAGGTCAGCTGATCGGAACGGTTGGCGGCACCGCAATGCTGGAGCTTGCGGAGGAGCCTCACCTGCACATGGAGATGACCGTGAAGGGTCTGCAGGTCGATCCGCTCGAATATTTCAGCGCCGCTGTAATCAAACCGCTCTCCGAGGATACGGTCTACGAGGATAGCGCAATCGGCAAATAAAAAAGATGCCTCAAATGCAAATTGCATTTGAGGCATCCTTGTTTTTATGAAAAGCATAAAATGTGAAAAGTCTCACGCCTCGGCGTCTACATCGGTCCTCGCCTGCTCCTTCTTTTTGCCGATTCGGATGTGGCGCACGAAGATCAGCCAGAGGTTACCCGCCAGACAAACCGACGAGAACAGCCCCGCCAGAATTCCCACGATCAGAGGAAGCGCAAACTGACGGATCGAGGTCACGCCGAGCAAATAGACCAGGAAAATGGTGAGGAAAGTGGTAACGGTGGTGTTGACCGAGCGTATCAACGTTTGACGGATGCTGACGTTGATCACATCCGCAAAATCCACCCCCATCATCTTTTTGCGGTTTTCGCGCACGCGGTCGAAGATTACGATGGTGGCATTGATCGAATAACCGAGGATGGTAAGCAGCGCCGCGATCATGTTGGTGTTAAGCGGAATTGCAAAAAGCGAATACACAATGAGCATAACCAACACGTCATGTGCCAGGCAGACCACAGCCGCCAGCCCCGAATGAAGATCGAAGCGAATCGAAATATAGAGCAGCATAAGCAGAATCGCAACCACGGTGGCAACCACCGCATCGCGGCGGATCTCCGACGAAACTGTGGCACCCACGTTCGAGGCGCTCACAAGTGCCGCATCGTCCAATCCGAAGCGCTCGCGCAGTGCGCGGAACACCGCCTCTCTGCCATCCATATCCAACTCGGAAAGCTTGAGAATCACATCCGAATCGTCGGCACGCTGTGCAGAGGAAACCGAAACACCAAGGGAGCTGCCATCGGACGCGGTTGCACCCTTCACGGTCGCCACGATCTCATCGAGCATTTTGCTTGAGATCGAAGCGCTGCCCTCCTGCTTCAGAGCGGAGTCAAAGTCGATCTGCATGGTGGTTCCGCCCGTAAAATCGACGTCGGGATTGAAGCCGCGAAGCACAAACGAGCCAACGCCAACGAACAGAACGCAAACCACAACGATCAGAAAATATCTGCGTGCGGCAACAAAATGGAAGCGCGGGCGGGCATTCTCTGCGCCGTCGGTTCTCATTTTGCGACGCACACCCCAAAGAGCGGGATTGTTCACACGCATGCCAACCAAGCAGTTGAGCAGGAAGCGCGTTACGAAGATCGCAAAGATCATCGAGCAAACAACACCCATGCCGAGCGTGATGGCAAAGCCCTGGATCGGACCCGTGCCGAAGATATACAGAACCACAACTGCGATCACGGTGGTGACGTTGGAGTCGATGATCGCCGTGAACGCCTTGTGGAAGCCCGCATGCAGAGCCGCGCGCGTCGACTTGCCGGTGGCAAGCTCCTCCTTGATGCGCTCGAAAATAATCACGTTTGCGTCAACCGCCATACCGATCGACAGAATGATACCCGCAATGCCCGCAAGAGAAAGATTGACGTGCAAAAGTGAGAGCGCAAGTCCGATGCAAACCGTGTAGCCCACAAGAGAGATCGCCGAAACGAGACCGGGCAAACGGTAGAAAATAATCATAAAGACGATCACGAGCAAAATGCCGATGCCCCCCGCCACGAGGCTGTTGTGCAGCGCCTCGGCGCCGAGCGTGGCATCCACCTGCGCAGACTGCTCAATTTTGAGTGCAAAGGGGAGCTGACCCGAGGTGATCACACCCGCGAGTGCGGTTGCGGTATCACGGTCGAACGAGCCCGAAATCATCACCTCGTCGGTGTCGAGCACCTCAGAGACCTGGGGTGCCGAATAAGTCTCGCCGTCGAGCTTGATGTAGATGCTCTTGTCGGTGAGCTTGATCGCTTTTTCGGTTGCCGCACGGAAGGTTTCGCGGTGCTCGGGCTTGATCTTGAGTGCAACGAACCATTCGTCGTACCCTCTGCCGGCATTGCCGTACTGCGCCACCGCCTTCTCAATTGCCGAGCCCTCCATCACAACGGTGTAGGCATCTTTGTCTTTGATCTCGAAGGTCAGCTTTGCCGTGGCACTCAAAAGCTTTTCCGCCTCGGTGCCGTTCACCTTCGGAATTTCAACCACAAATCTGCCGTTGTCATCAACCGTCAGCGTCGCTTCGGTGTAGCCGTAGAAATCAAGACGGGCGCGGAGCATCGACGAAACCGTGTTCATCTGCTCGTTGGAGAGCGAGACGCCCTCCGCCACGTCGGGCGCATACACCAGACGCGTGCCGCCAACCAGGTCGAGACCCAGCGTCACGCCATCGTCGGAAAATACGCCCCCGTAGGAGTCAAATCCGAGCAGCGCAACGGAGGCAAGAATGCAAAGCACCAGAATTGCCGTGAGAAAAGCCGTGAAGCTCTGAAATTTCGTTTTCATGCAGGTATCCTTTCTTTTTGAAACATACAGACTATATTATAACGGCAAAATACGCGATTGTCAAGTTTTTTGAGCCCGCCGCGGATAAAATCCTTGATTTTGTCATAAATATCTGTTATAATCAAGAAAAAAAACAAGGGGGACACCATGAACGCTTTTACGCACCACACACCCAACGAATTCGACCCGATCTTCTCGCGCATTGGCAAGGAGTTCATGCTCATCAGCGCGGCGGCAGACGGAAAAGCCAACACCATGACGGCAAGCTGGGGCAGCTGCGGCGTGCTTTGGAACAAACCGATCGCCGTATGCTTTATCCGTCCTCAAAGACACACCTTTCAACTGACCGAGCAGAGCGACACCTTCTCGCTCGCATTCTTCGGCGGTGACTACCGCGAGGCGCTGAAATTCTGCGGCACGAAAAGCGGACGCGACTACGCCGATAAATTTACCGCGGCGGGGCTCACCTGTGCCTACACCGAGGACGGCGTGCCCTACCCCGAGGAGGCTGTTGAGGTGCTGATCTGCCGCAAGCTCTACACCGCACGCATGAAAAAGGAGGACTTTCTCGACCCGACCCTGCTCGGGCACTATCCCGAGGACGATTTCCACCAGATTTACGTGGGCGAGATTGTGGACGTACTCAAACGCACCAAGGAGTGAGACAACCACAAAATCGACACCGAGAAAGCACGCAAGGACAACCTGCCGAACGCGAAACGTGACGAGAAAAGCAAACAAGTTTTCGGATTTTTTTGCACACACGGTCTTGACAACGAGAGAGATTTGTATTATAATAATTGGTGTTCCGAGAGGGACACCGATGATGCAGATGTAACTCAATGGCAGAGTGTCCGCTTCCCAAGCCGAATACGCGGGTTCGATTCCCGTCATCTGCTCCAAAAGAAAAAGGGTGCAAGCGCGCCCTTTTTTCTTTTGGTGTAGAAGATGGGCGGCAGAGAAATCGCCACAAGTCCGCCAAAAAAGCTCTCCCCCTTCCTACACATCTCATGCGGCTTGTTAACGCAGCTTGCTGCGTTTGGGTTCAGATTCCCGTCATCTGCTCCAACAAAAAGGACGCCGTTTGTGGCGCCTGCCGTAAAGCAGGCGCCACAGTTATATTCGCCTTTGGCGAGTTCTATTGCTTCGCAGTGGTATTCGGCTATCGCCGAGTGATATTCGCTACGCGAGTTTGGGAGGCGAATAGAGCAAGCCACCGCCCTACAAGGTGAAAAGCAACTGCCGACTCCGAGAAAACGGAGCTGCCCCGCATGTTTTTTGAAAAAAACCTCACATTTTTTCGATAAGCTATTGCATTTCACGCCGGAATATGTTATAATAACCGCAGGATATAGTTTTGAAAACCACTTTTCGCGATATTCAGGAGGTTATCTGGTTTTGAGCATTTCAAATTGCGTTGCAAAAAATGAAATCCCGATTTTCTTTTCCACCGATGATCATTACATTCCCTTCCTCGACGTTGCCATCGCTTCGCTGATCGAAAACGCCTCGAAGGACTATCAATATAGGCTGATCGTGCTCAACACAGGGCTCAAGCAGGAAAATATCAACCGCGTGATGCAAAATGAACGCGCAGGCTTCGTGATCGACTTCGTTGATATTTCGCAGAGCCTTGAGGGCATCATGTCACGCTTTAAGAACGTCTATCATTTTTCGATCGTCACCTATTACCGCCTTTTTATCGCCTCGCTCTTTCCGCAGTACGATAAAATCCTCTACCTTGATTGCGATCTCGTGGTGCTCGGCGATATTTCCAAGCTCTACCACACCGACCTCGGAGATTGTATCCTCGGTGCCGCCCCCGAGCAGTTCGTGCAAAACACCGCGGAATTCCGCACCTACGCCGACTGTGCGCTGGGGCTTGATCCCGACGGCTACGTCAATGCGGGCGTTCTGCTGATCAATCTGGCAGAATTCCGCCGCCATGAGATCGAAAAGCGCTTCGTGCAGTTGATCACCGAATTCGATTTTGATCTGCTCGACCCCGACCAAGCATATCTCAACTACCTCTGCCGCGATCGGATCCGCGTGCTGCCAAACGGCTGGAACAAGGAGCCCATGCTGCTCGCCTGCGAGGGAGAGAAAAATATCGTGCATTACGCGCTCTACAAAAAGCCCTGGCAATACGATGACGTGATCGACGGCGACCGCTTCTGGCACTATGCAAGACGCTCTCCCTTCTACGAGGAGATTCTCGCCCGACGCCAAGCCTTTGGAGACGCAGAGCGCGCCGAAAAGGAGCAGATGGCACGCGAAATTCTCGAACACGCAAAGAAGATCGTCAACTCCCCCGAAACTTTCCGCAATAAATTGCTTGCAAATTAAGGAGACAACCATGGAAAAATCCGCACATAAGCTGGAGCTGCTCCGTCGCATCGCCGAGCTCGAAGCGCAGGGACTTTGGCACCTCGACGTGGAGGATGACCCCGAAACCTATCCGCTCATGCCCGACGACGTGGACTACCTCAACGAAAAGCTCTCGAGTAAAATTAAGAACCGCATCGCAAACATCTTCGGCGCACGCTTCTTCGATCAGATGATTGCAAAGCGTCAGCTCATCATCAAAGAGGTGCGCGGCATCGAAAATTTCGACGCCGTGGAGGGCGGAAGATTCGTGACCTGCAACCATTTCAGCGTCACCGATAACTATGCCGTTTGGAAAACGCTCTGCGATCACATGGGCGGAAAAATGCTCTATAAGGTGATCCGCGAGGGCAACTACACCAATCCCCCCAAGCCCTTCGGTCTTTTCATGCGCCATTGCAACACTCTGCCCCTTTCGAGCCAGATGTCCACAATGAAGAAATTTATGCGCGCGGTCAAGGTGCTGCTTGAGCGCGGCGAGACCATTCTGATCTACCCCGAGCAGAGCATGTGGTGGAACTACCGCAAGCCCAAGCCCATGCAGGACGGTGCCTTCAGCCTTGCCGTTCGCAACAAGGCACCGATCGTGCCGATCTTTATCACGATGGAGGATAGCGACGTGCTTGATCCCGACGGCTTTTTCGTGCAGGCGTACACCATGCACATTCTCCCTGCCATCTACCCCGACCCAACACTCTCGCGCGCCGAGGCAATCAAAAAAATGAAGGACGAAAACTACGAGGCGTGGGTAAAAACCTACGAGGAATTCTACGGCATGCCTCTGGTATACGGTGAATCATGAAGCTTTATCTTTCTATCATCGGCATCGCAATGGCGATCATTTCCGCAATCAACATCGCATGCCAAACCGCAACGTGGTATTACGCGATCATCGCCACCGTCTGGTGCACCGCGCTCTGCTTCGCCTTTGACGGCGGCGTTGCCTTTCTGATTAACAAGATGCCCGACGCATGGTTTGGCGTTGACAATCCGCACTACCGCGTGTCGGACGCCGAAATACGGCTCTACAAGCGCCTGAAGGTGCGGCTCTGGAAGGATCAGGTCTGGGAGTTGGGCGGTCTCGGCGGCTTCAGCAAAAAGGCGCTGCAGGACCCGAGCGATCCCGCATACATCGAAAGGTTTATCATCGAATGTAACAAGGGCGTGCTCACGCACCGCCTCTCCTATCCGCTCGGTTTTCTCACCATGCTCACACTCACTGGCATCTGCCCGCTGACAATCGCGCTCCCCGTTGGTGCGGTCAATCTCTTTCTCAACATCCTCCCCACGCTCGTTCTGCGCTACAACACGCCCAAGCTCCAAGGCATTCTCAAGCGTCTCCGCCGCAAGCAGGCGGCACGCGAGGAGCAAAAGGTCTAACCGATGCAGAATACCGACAAAAACACGGCACCGCAAACGAATTGACGTTTGCGGTGCCGTGTTCTTTGAATGCCCTATTCAGTTGGGCTTTTTTCAGATTACTGCCTTTGCATCTCTCGCAAAAGCTCATACTCAAATGCTGAAAAATCGCGGATCCCGTAAATTTCAAACCTCTCGGGTGCCTCGATCAGCTCGGCATCCCTTGCCGCCCGAAATTCGCACCGTCCCGAAAAGGAGATATGCCCCACGTCAAAGCGACGCTCGATCGGCGTTTGATGAAACTCAAGATCACGGATATCCCAAACGGTGTATTCCACCTTCACATGGCGAAAACGCCGCTTGCCGCCCCATCGGTAGGATACACTCACGTAATCGCAAAACCGGAGCCTTCCCGCCTCAAGCGTCACGCCCTTCGAAAAATGCAAAAGACGGCTGATGCAATAGATCAGACTGACCGTTGCGGCAGACAGGGGGTAAACGAACCACGGGTCCTTTTTTGAGGGAAGGATGAGGAGCCCCCCGATCACGAAAAATGCGAGCAGAAGGAAGAACGTCCGATAAAATTTCGGATTGAGGAAATTGAACAGTCGGTTGGTACGTCTCATAACCGATCCTCTATGATGCGATCACGAGAACTCGCGGATGTAGTAATCAGAGAACTTATTGACCTCGGCGTTGAGATAATCGTAGCCCAGCTGCTCGGCCAAGGTCTGCTTGCCCGAGAACATGTTCACGCCAAATCCCAAGCGGTCGCCCTCGATCTCAAAGCCCATTGCAGCAAGCGTTGTGGGGAACATATCGTAGCTTGTCCAAACGCGTCCTGCGGTGGTTCCCTCAACAGGCGCAACGGCGGTGTTGAAGAATGCATTGTAGATCGTGCGGTCATAATAGGCGGTGCCATGAATGAGTGTGGTGTCCATGCGGGGATGGTCACCCGTGATGATGATTACCGAATCCTCATAGAAATCCTGCTCCTGGCACCATGCAACGAACTCTGCCACCTGACGGTCGGCGCAGCTGACCACGTTTTCGAGTCTGCCGCCGTAGGAATAGCCGCACTCGGAGCAACGATAGCCGTCCACGTGGTGCGTGTCAACCGTGAGCATGGTGAAGTTGAAGGGTTCCTCGCCTGCGGCAAGCTCGGTCAGCTCGTCCTTGGCAATGTCATAGAGAATGCTGTCCTCATAGCCCCACCAAACGTAATAATCATTGGGGATGTAGCCCTCCTCGCGAGCGGTGTAGAGGTCAAAAATCTCATAATTTCCGTGCTGCACAAAATAGTTTCTGCGTCCGCCAAAGGTTGCATTCGAGCCGCAAAGAAACTCCTGACGGTAGCCCTTTTCCTGGAGAATATCACCCAGCGTGGTCAGACCCGACGCAAAATACTCGCGCTGGGACATCTTGTTGTGTCCGTTTTCTCCGAGCGGGAAGGAGAACGGAATGCCCGAAGTGGTGGAAAGCAGAGCCGCCATGGTCCAGGTGGTTCCGTTGGTGGTGTGGAATCCGCCGAGTGAGCCGTCTGCCTTATCGGTGAAGCTGATGCCGTCCTTCGCCATCTGCGTCAGCTTTGGCATGTAGTTGAAAATCGGCTGCACGCCGCCTGCCGCCTGCGAGGCATAGGTGGTTTCCATGCTCTCCAGATAGATGTAGATCAGGTTTTTCGTCTCACCGTTTGCCGTGATGGCAACGTCGTCCGGATTGACGTAGTAATCCTCATAGATCGTTGTTTTCTCGCTCAACGCCTTGAGATAGGCGGGGATGCGGAAGGAAAACAGTGCGAATGCCATCGAGCCGAGCAGGATCAACACACAAAAGATCGCGCAGATGCGGCGGCAGAGCTGATAGGTCCAGCCCTTTTGTGCCAGAAAGATCGCAATCGCAACGTAAACCACCACCGCGCCGCAAACCCACGGCAGGCAAGAGGTAAAGATCAGGTCGATCGTGCTCTCGCCCGTGCCCTTGAGGGGCGAGGAGAGCGTGTAGAGCAGCTCCTTGAATTCAATGTCGTAGGTTTTGCCGTACCACAGCGACAGCACCAGAAGCGCAACGCCCAGCAAAAACAGAATTCCAAAGACCACGCTCCAAAGGGCAACCAGCCCGGGGCGGAAGGATGCCTTCTTTTGTCCCTTTTTCAAAATTCAGTACACTCCGTTTCTTTCTTTTTCGTTTCAAGCAGTTTCGCTTGCACGCCTTGCCTAACAGTATACTATGAAAGCGCGACATGCGCAAGCATTTTCACAGAAAATTCTCAAATTCGCCGCAAAAGACACACAAAGAGCGGCGATTGCGCATCAATAAAAGGTTGCAACCTCCTGCGCGGGCTTGACGGCAAATTCGGTGGCGCTGACGTAGAGGACGGGTCCCACACCGCGGTAGAGCTTGTGCTTCTCCACCTTGAGCCGCCCCGTGAGCGTGACCCAATCACGCGTGTTAAGCGTGGTTTTCTCTGCGAAGATGCAAACGAGCGGATGATAGGCAATGTCATCGGCGCAGCAGGTCATCACGTGTCTGCCCGCCAGAATATTCGAGCCGTCGCGCGCAACAATCCCCTTGAAGCGAACCGTCTTGCCGTCATATTTGCTCATGTCCTCGGAAAGATCGCGATAGAAGATCGCATAGTCCTCGTCCTTGATATCGACAACAGGTGCCTCCAGATCGTAAGGAAGCGGGTCCTCGATCTCATCGTATTCCACGTGACCGTCGGGGTAATCGTAGGTGATCGCGGCACTGCGCGACACACCGCGCACCACGCGGTGGATTTCCTCCTTGTCGATGCCATCGGGCGTGCGGTTGAGCACGATCATCTCACATCCCTGCAGCTTGTCAACCATGAGCTGACGCATATTGGCGTTGTAGGAAAGGAACGTGCCTGCATCGGCAAACATCATTTCCTGATAAATCGCCCAATTGTCGGGGAGATTTTCGTAGAGGGTGCGCAAAAGCCACATGCCGTTGTATTCGATGATCACGCGGTCGATCTTGTGCTGCTTGCCGAGTGCGGTGAGGCGCTCCCTGGTAAGGTCGCGCTCTGCCTCAATCATCTCCAGATAAACGTTCTGACCCCAAAAGCGCGAGAGATCGAGCTCATCAACGCCCTCCTCGCATTGGATGATGAGTGTTTTTTCGCCCGAATTGAATTTCTGATCCTCCATCGACTCCTGAATGATGTGGGTCTTGCCGCCCTCCAGAAAGCCGGTGAACAGATATACGGGAATTTTTACTGCCATATCTCAATCCTCTTTTTTGATCCGAATGGTTGTTACAGTCTACTCAAACGCCGAACAGACGTGCCAGCTCTGCCTTGTTCAGGTGCGAGCCGATCACGCAAAGTCTGCCGATCACAGCCGCCGAGCCCACGCGAACGTCACCCTCTCCGGGAACGTAGTCAAAGTGCAGCCACTTGCCGCACTCGCAGGCAACGATACCCTTCGCGCGCAAAACAGTTCCGTAGGTCTTTTCCTCCACGAGAGCCTCGAGAATGTGCTCCAGCTCCTCGCGTCCGAAGCGCTTGGTGGTTTCTACCCCCCAGCTCACGAACACGTCGTCCGCATGATGGTGGTGATGATGTCCGTGATGATGGCACGCGCAGTCGGGATCGTCGCATTCATCATCGTGATGGTGATGATGGTGGTGATGCTCGTGATCGTGATCGTCCTCATCGTGTCCGTGGTGGTGGCATGCGCAGTCGGGATCGTCGCATTCGTCATCGTGGTGGTGATGATGGTGATGCTCATGCTCATGCTCATGCTCGTCCCCGTCATGCTCGTGGTGATGATGGCACGCGCAATCGGGATCGTCGCATTCATCATCGTGGTGGTGATGATGGTGGTGATGCTCGGTCGCCTTTGCCAGGCGAGCCAGCTCCTCCTCGATGGTATCACGGCGCTCCATTGCGGCAAGCAGCTGTGCACCGTCGAGCTCGTCCCAGGGGGTGGTCACGATGCTTGCCGTGGCGTTATGCTCACGCAGAAGCGCAACCGTTTCCGCAATCTTCTCGGGGCTTGCACTCTGCGTGTGTGAGAGCACGATGCAGCCGGCGTTCTCGATCTGATCGTTGAAAAACTCGCCAAAGTTTTTCATATACATCTTGCATTTCTTCACGTCTGCCACGGTGGTAAAGCCGTTGAGCAGAACGTCCTCGGCATCAAGCCCCTGCACGGCGCGGATGATATCCGAAAGCTTGCCAACACCCGAGGGTTCGATCAGAATGCGGTCGGGGTGGTATTCATCGAGCACCTTTTTGAGTGCCTTTGCGAAATCGCCCACGAGCGAGCAGCAGATGCAGCCGCTGTTCATTTCGGTCACCTCAATGCCCGCATCCTGCATAAAACCGCCGTCGATACCGATCTCACCGAATTCGTTTTCGATCAGCACGAGCCTCTCGCCTGCATACGCCTCGCGGAGCAGCTTTTTGATCAGGGTCGTTTTTCCTGCACCCAAAAAACCCGAAAAAATATCAATTCTGGTCATGATGGATCTCCTCTTTTCATTTTGCGATTTCGCGCTGCTTGATTATGCAAAATCGCCGTATTCAAAAAACATCACCTTTTATTATATCGCGTTTTGATCGGATTGTCAACCGCTCGCGTGCTTTTTTTCAAAAAAACGACCCTTTTCATGATGCGAAAGAGAAAAACAGAAAAATTTTCTGTGATTTAGCGATTGACTTTTCCTACCTTCCGTGATAGAATGACATGGACATTAAAAAGAAAGGATTTTTTATTTTCATGGAAGACAAAAACAGTAAAATCTACCGCCGAAGCCGACTTCTCGTCATCATTGAGGCAGCGGTGGAATATTTTATCGCGCTCTGCGCCACCTCCACCTGTCTGACCGCAGTGCTCAACGAAATGCAGGTATCCACCTCCCTGCAGGGCGTGATCACAGCGATCACCTCACTCGCCTGCAGCGTGCAGCTGCTCGCCGTGTTCAGCGTGAAAAAGACCTATCCCTGCAAGCGTTGGGTGAGCATCCTCAATCTGTTCAATCAGCTGCTCTTTGCCGTGATGTATTTCATCCCGATGTTCTCGGTTACCAAGGAGACCAAGGTTGTATTTCTGATCGTTACGCTGCTTGCCGCCTATGGCTTCCAGCATTACCTCACCCCCTCGCGCGTGAGCTGGCAAATGGCACTTGTGGACGATAACAAGCGCGGTATCTTCACAGCAAACAAAGAAATCGTTTCACTCCTCGGCGGCATGGCAGTATCGCAGGTGTCCGGCATTCTGCTCGATCATTTCACCGAAAAGGGCGATATGCAAACCTGTTTTATCATTTTCGCCGCCACCATCGTGATCCTCTCTCTGATACACCTCTACATCATGCTCGCAACCCACGAACCCAAGCCCGAAACACCTGTTGCGCCCAAGGGCTTTCGCGAGATCCTCAACGTGGTGTTTGGAAACAAAAATCTGCGTCGTGTGGTGATCTTTGACGTCCTTTTCTCGATCAGCGGCGTTTCGCTCCATTTCAGCAGCGTGTATCTGGTGAACTCGCTCGGTCTTTCCTTTACCTACATCGCCGCAATCGGCATTCTGCATAGCCTCTTCCGTGCGCTCGTTTCGCGCTTTCTCGGAAACCTTGCAGACAAAAAATCCTGGGCATATATGCTTCGCATTTGCATGCTCGTGCTTTCGGTCGGCTATGCAGTGTTCCTGTTCTGCACCCCCGAAAATGCGAAATGGATGTACCCCATCTTCTCGCTCTGCTATGCCTTTTCACTCGGCGGCAGCAACGCGGGCAGAAACAATCTTTGTCTTGACTACGTTGCGGTCGAGGACCGCCGTTACGTCCTCGGCATTCAGCATGCGATCAGCGGCGTGCTCGGCTTTCTCGCAACGCTCGTTGCATCGGTTCTGGTTGACTACGTCGAGCAAAACTACAATACCCTCCTCGGCATTTCGGTCTATCCCCAGCAGATCCTCTTTGCGATCAGCTGCGTGATGGTGCTTGCTCTTGCCCTTGGATTTTTGCCCTTCCTCTCCAAGCCTCGGAGAGTTTCTGCATCCGAGGATACACAGTAAAGAATTGATAAAGGACACGCAATAAGGAGAATGCAAATGGCAACCATTCAGATTGATCTTCAAAAAACGGTTAAAAAAATAAAGCCGATGCACGGCGGCGGTCAGCCACCGATCGGCGGCAAGAATATGACCGAATTTTTCCACTACGTCACCGAGGCGGGCATCCCCTATTCGCGTCTGCACGACGTGGGCGGTGCATTCGGCGGCAGCCGTTTTGTCGACATTCCCAATCTCTTCCGCAATTTCGATGCTGATGAAAACGATCCCGCAAACTATGATTTCACCTTCACCGACCACCTGCTCAAGGCGTTGGTGGAGGCGAACGTCGAGCCCTATTTCCGTCTCGGCATCACGATCGAAAATCAGGCGTATATCAAGCCCTACCACACCTTCCCGCCAAAGGACTACGAAAAATGGGCGCGCATCTGCGAGCACGTGATCATGCACTATACCGAAGGCTGGGCGAACGGATATCACTACAACATCCGCTATTGGGAGATCTGGAACGAGCCCGAAGTGCAAAATCAAATGATGTGGTGCGGCACCAACGAGGAATACTACCGCCTCTACGACGTGACCGCCAAGCATCTCAAGGCGCGCTTCCCCCACCTCTCGATCGGCGGCTATGCCTCCTGCGGCTTTTATGCGATCGCCCCGAAGTTTCGGGTCGACCCCGAAACCAATCTGCCCGGCACCATTCCGCCCTCCGATCACGAGCAGAGGCTGATGACCTTTTTCTACGGCTTCTTTGACTATATCAAGGCGCACAACTCGCCCATCGACTTCTTCTCCTGGCACAGCTACGCCGACGTCTCGCGCGTTGCCGTGATGGATGAATGGCTCCACGGGGAGCTTGAAAAGCTTGGATACGGCGGTCTTGAAACGCATCTGAACGAATGGGATCCTTACGCCAAGGAATTCGGTACGGCGCATCACTCTGCCGAGGTGGCGGCAATGCTGCTCGCACTGCAATGCGGTCACACCGACCTTGCCTGCATCTATGACATGCGCACCAACACCGCGCCCTATTGCCCCCTGTTCGACATTCGCACGCACAAGCCGATCCACGCCTACTACTCCATGGTGGCATTCAATCAGCTCTACAAGCTGGGAGATCAAGCAGAGCTGACAAAGGACAACAGCCGCCTCTACGCGGTTGCCGCAACCAACGGAAAACGCCATGCCTTGATGCTCTCCAACCTCACGGGAGAAACGCAAGAGCTCAATATCGAGGGCGTTGACCTCACCGATGCACGCTGGTACGTGCTCGATCAGGAGCGTCTGCTCTCCTGGTCGCCTGCGCTTACAAAAATTGAGAACAACACCGTTGTGCTGGTGGAGTTCTGATCGCGCCTATCAATATTCAAAAGAGGTGTCGACCAAAATCGGTCGACACCTCTTTGTGTTATTTCAATCACGTACTTGCCAAAAATCACAGATTTTCAAACGCAAAGCGATAGAGCTCGGCAAAGAAGCGTTCGTCGCGGGGGTACTGCGAGAAGGTGATCTCCATGCCCGCAATGCGCTCCATCTCCTCAATCACGCGTGCGCGACCAAGCTTTTTCTCAAGCAGCTGCAACAGGCGAACATCCTCCAATGCGTTCGCAAACACCTTCTGTCGCAGAGAGGGGGTTACGCCGTCGCGGTAAGGATACACGCTGAAGGCATCGCCCGAGGGGAACGCCGCGTTGCTGTCGGTTTCAAAATAGGGGTTGACCAAGCGCTTTGAGAGCTGCGTATAATAGAAATTGTAGCCCCACTGCAAAAAGCCCTCAATCGCGTATTTATAAAGCTGGACGCCAATCATGCGCGTGCGCGCCGACGGCATGGAGAAGAAGCGGTTGGAAACGTTGACCGCCTGGCTGCAGCAATAGTAGCACCAAAGTCCCTTCACCTCTGCCTCCAGATAGGGCTCGATGCGGCTGGTTGCCACAACGGGGGTGGGCAACAGTCCATGTTTATAGAAGGCGAGGTCCGAAAGCGCGTCCATGTGGTGGCAGGAGCCGATGAGCGGCTTGAGCACCTCGGCAGCCGCACGGTAAGCCTCGAGATGCTCGGCATGCGGCTCGTCGGAAACGTGGAACCAGATATGATCCTCGTCTATGCCCTGCGATTTCATATAATCAATCACCGTGGGCACGAATGCGCGCAGGAATGTCTTGTATTCCTCGCCCACAGCCTCGGTCTCCCAACCGAAGATGCGGCGCAGCTCGCCGTTCACGGTTGCCATCACCTTCGGTGCATGCGCAACGCCCCATTGCGTGAACAGGTGACTGATCTCAAAATGCTCGATGCCGCACGCACGCGCCATTGCGAGGAAGCGTCCGAGCAGCGTGCAATCGAAGCGGTAAGCATCCCCTATCTTCTCCACGGCAACAAGCTGAACGGTGGGACGCTCGCCGCCAACTGCGGTGTCAAGCGGAGGTGTGAGAACCGGCGTCAGGATCATATTCATACCGTGCTCGGCTGCAAGGCGCATGTATTTTTCGATCAGCGCCCAATGCGCCTCGGACATCATGGGAACGCCGTGCACGTCGGCAATGCAATCGCAATGGAACCATTGGGTGAAGATCAGCTTCTGCGGCGGCAGAACCACGTCACGCACCGTCACACGGTAGGTTGTTTTTGCAACCGCGTCGCCGTTCTGATTAAAAAAGGTTACCCGAACGGGATAATCACCTGCCACAGCATCCTCGGGAACGCGAACCGACACCCAAACCGTGCGCCAGTTGAGAACGGCAGCCTTAACGGTGTCATTTTCGATGGGCAGGAGCGGATCGGGAAAGAGACGCGCATCGTGATAGAGATAGTTGCTGTCACGGCGCTCGGGATAGGTGGCGAGCAAGGACGGCACAAGACCAACTGTGTATCCCGTAACCGCCACTCCCTCGGGTGCCTTGATCTCTACGCGGAATTCCTTTTGACAGTATTTCATCTCGGGCAGTCGGAACGCCACCTGAAAGGCGACCTCCTGACCGCGTGCCGCCTCACAGCCCTTCGACGCGCGTCCGCAAATACGCTCGGGAAAGACCTTTGTGAGCGAGGAGAGCGTTCTGATCTGCAATTCCTTTTGTGTAGCCATATATCAATATCCCTTCTGATTTTTTCAAAATGTATCATTATTTATCATACACGAAAACGCGTCGATTGTCAAGGCGTTTGCCGCAAGATGTCCAAAATCCAAGAAAAAATATCCGTTCAATGGCAAACAAAAAGCATTGGAGTGCGGACCAAAGACCTCCGATTTGTCAGCTTGCCGAAGCTCGTTAGCCGCTTTTCTCTTGCAAGAAGGAGCGCCGGAGAAAAGCTTGCAAAAGAGAACGCCGAGGGGGTCGTTTCGCCCTCCGCGGAGGGCGAGGAGGGCTACGCGCCCTCCACCGCGCCGCCTTTTGAAAAAGG
>CAJKPX010000019.1 GCA_905201895.1 uncultured Eubacteriales bacterium
GTTTTCCCCACACCCCTTTCAAGAGCTTTCCCAAAGATGGATAAAAACGTCAAGGAAAGATTGATCACGCAAGACGCCGATACTGCCGATAGACGTCGGTAGCAACGGAACGTTACGATGAAATTCCCCAATGCCACCTTTCCCAAAGCTATAAGGCAGGAGTTTTTTTACTTATGATGAAGATATTTGATACGCACGCGCATTATTTTGATGCGCGCTTTGCACGAGAAGTCGAGGGAGGCGCAGATGCGATCCTGCGCGAAATCATGCCCGATCCCGTGAGCCGCATTGTGAACGTCGGCACGAATTGCGAGAATGCACGTTTGGCGATCGCGCAGGCGGCAGAATACGAGGGGATGTACGCCGCGATCGGTATTCATCCCGAGGATTGCCACTATATCACCGATCCCGATGCGGCACTTGATGATCTGCGGGGGCTGCTCGGAGACGCTGACAGCCGCAGACGCGACAAGCTCGTGGCGCTCGGCGAGATCGGTCTGGATTACCATTGGCAGGACTACGGCGGCATTCCGATGGATAAGGCGCGGCAGGCGTATTTCTTTGATGCACAGATGCAGCTCGCGCGAGAGCTGTCGCTCCCCGTGATTATCCATGACCGCGAAGCACACGGCGATTGCTTTGAGACGATTTTGCGCTATCCCGACGTGCGCGGCGTGTTTCACAGTTATAGCGGAAGTGCTGAGATGGCGAAGGAGCTGGTGCGGCGCGGATGGTATATTTCCTTTTCTGGAACGCTCACCTTCAAAAACGCAAGCCGCGTGCGTGAGGCGGCGCATGCCGTTCCGCGTGACCGCCTCCTGATCGAAACCGACGCACCCTACCTCGCGCCGCACCCCATGCGCGGCAGGCTTAACCATTCGGGGCTTCTCACACACACCCTTGATGCGCTCGCCGTGATATGGGAAACAACTCCCGAGGAGGCATCGAAAATTACCTTTGATAACGCCGAAACTTTCTTTTTTGGTGTCTGATATGTGCAAGATGCACAAAAAAAGCGACTATAATTCTACACGCCGTATGAAAAAAGTTGGGCAATCCTCTTGAAAAAATTGCGGTTGTATTGTATAATAATAGAAAGCCGTATCTCCGAGAGCGCTCGGATCGCTACCGAAAAAGCGGGGCGAGGCGGTTAATCGTAATGAAAGGTACTTAACTACAATGGCTAAGATTGAAACCAAGAACATCAGAAATATTGCTCTGCTCGGTCACGGTGGATCGGGAAAGACCTCGCTGGCTGAGGCAATGCTTTACATAACGGGCGAGACCGACCGCCTCGGAAACACCGGCGCGGGCAACACGGTTTGCGACTACGATCCCGAAGAGGCTGCGAGAAAGATCTCGATCTCGGCATCGGTTGCTCCCATGATGTGGAAGAACGTCAAGATCAACGTCATTGATACCCCCGGCTATCTCGATTTCTCGGGCGAGGTTCTGCAGGCGATGCGCGTTGCGGACAGCGCTGTGATCGTGGTTGACGGTAAGGCAGGCATTGAGGTTGGAACCGAGCTGGCGTGGGATTATGCCGCTGCAGCAGGGCTCCCCCGTGCGTTCTTCATCAATAAATTCGACGACAATGAGGCGCGTTTTGCTCGCGTGCTCGATTCTCTGCATGAAACCTTCGGTAAAAACGTTTGCCCGCTGACCATCCCGATGGTCAAGAACGGCGTTGTGGTCGGTGCGATCGACCTCATTGAGGAGACTGCGCACGTGTTCGACGCAAACGGACGCCACAGCGTGGAGATCATCCCCGAGGAATCGCAGGAGGCGGTTGCCAAGTTCCGTGACATGCTCATGGAGGCGGTTGCAAGCACCAACGAGGATCTGATGATGAAATACTTTGAGGGCGAGGAGATCACCCACATGGAGGCGATCAACGCCGTTCACGAGGGTATCATCCACGGCGATATCGTGCCGGTATTCTGCGGCGCGGCAACCAAGCTCTGGGGTGTTTGGACGATGCTGGACAAGATCACCGAGTCCTTCCCGCGTCACACCGCAAAGAAGGTTGAGCTTCTTACCGACGGCTCCGAGATGGAGATCGTTCCCGAGGGCGAGCCCGCAATTTTCGTGTTCAAGACCGTTGCCGATCCCTTCGTTGGTAAGATGTCCTTCTTCAAGGTTATGAACGGTACCGTCAAGCGCGACCAGATGCTCCGCAACAACACCACGGGTGACTCCGAGAAGCTCGCTCACATCTACGTGATGAAGGGCAAGAAGCAGACCGAGGTCGACGAGCTGGCGTGCGGTGATATCGGTATGGTTGCAAAGCTTTCGAGCACCAACACCAACGATACGCTCACCTGGAACAAGGATTTCAGCTACTCGCATATCGTATATCCCACTCCCTATCTCGTCAAGGTTATGATTCCCGTTTCCAAGGGCGATGACGGCAAGATCTCGCAGAGCATCTCCAAGATGGCAGAGGAGGATTACACCATCCGCTTTGAAAACGATGCCGAGACCAAGCAGCTCCTCATTTACGGTCTGGGCGACATGCATCTGTCGGTTCTTTCCTCGCGTCTGAAGTCGCGCTTCGGTTTGAACGTGCGCTTCGACACGCCCAAGCTCGCTTACCGTGAGAAGATCACCAAGTCGGTTGACGTGGAAGGCAAGCACAAGAAGCAGAACGGCGGATCGGGTCAGTACGGTCACGTTAAGATGCGCTTTGCTCCCGGCGAGGGCGAGGGTCTGACCTTCACCGTCTCGGTTGTTGGCGGAACCGTTCCGAAGAACTTTAACCCCGCAGTTGAAAAGGGTATTCAGGATTCGATGGCAAAGGGTGCTTACGGCTACCCGCTCGTATGCCTGGCTGCCGATCTCTACGACGGCTCCTACCATGCCGTTGACTCCGACGAGCTTTCCTTCAAGACCGCCGCTTCGCTGGCATACAAGAAGGCACTCGAGCTTGCCGCTCCCGTACTGCTCGAGCCCGTTGGCGATCTGTTTATCACGGTTCCCGAGTCTCTCGTGGGCGACGTGATGGGTGACCTCAACAAGCGTCGCGGCAGCGTGATGGGCATGGAGCCCGCCGCCAAGAAGGGCTACACCGTGGTGCAGGCAACCGCTCCGAAGGCTGAGCTGATGGATTACCCGATCATCCTGCGCGCTATGACGCAGGGACGCGGCTCGTTTGAGTACACGGTGACCGGCTATGACACCGTTCCCGCAAACCTCACCGCCAAGATCGTGGCAGAAAACAAGGCTGAATAAGACATAATCAATGGGGACGGTTGACCGATAACGCTCGACCGTCCCCGCATTTTTAAGGGACGTGAAGTCGTTTTTACAAAAAAGGAGAATATGCAGATGCAGAATACGAAAATATCAGGTGCCTGCAAACATTGCATTGCCGTGCGTTTGATCTGTCTGTTGCTGATCGGCGTGACCCTACTGCTTGCGGGGTGCTCGCGGACCGCAGATGGGGATGACGGGCATCAGGCGCTTTGCGAGCGCTTTCTGGACGCTGTTCTGGAGGCGGATGAGGATGCGGCATATGCGCTTTTCGATGCCGATCTCGGACTCGATCGAGAGGGCTTTTCGGGCGGATTTGCCGATATTTGCCTGATGTTTGACGGGCTCGAGGTGCAACAAATTCAACAGGTTGGCTGGCTGGTTGAGACCAAAAACGGCAGAACAAGCCGACAGACCACCTTTGAGGTTGACACGAGCAACGGAAAAAGCTTCACGGTGCGGCTGATCACAGTGGATGGATACGATGGAATTTACGACGTGTTCGTGCGTGATAACAGTGATTTTGAGGAGGAGGCAGGACGCTTCACGATTCTGAATATCATCCTCAAGGTCCTCTCGGCGCTGTTCTTTGTGGGCACGGTGGTTCTGATCGTGGATTGTATCCGCTCCAAGATTCGTCGCCGCGTGCTTTGGGCAATCGTGATGCTGCTTGGGCTTGCATTCACGCTTTCGCTCAACGGAAGCGGTTTGAATCTGCACTTCACGATTGGTATGATTATGACCGTGATGGGGGTTGCATTCGATGCCGCCGAGGCAACGGTTGCCATCACCTTCTATTTGCCGATCGGTGCGATTGTATACTTGTTCCGTCGAGGACATTTGCGTCGTGTTGCCGAGGAGGAGGAACGGCTGCGGAGCTCCTTTGATCTGCCGCCTGTACCGAAGACCCCAGGCGCCACCGATGCCGACGCAAGGAAGCCGTCGGATAGTGACCAAAACGGATCGGATGGCGAATGACCCATTAAGATAATACACCCCGAACGCATTTGCGTTCGGGGTGTATTGTTTTTTAAGGTTTCGCTCAAGCCTTTGCAAAGGCTTGCGAGGTGAAGGGCGAGTAGCCCTTCTCGCCGTCCGCAGACGGCGAAATCTCCCTAACGGCGTTTCTTTTTGATGGTTTTTTCTTTGCGCCTCTTTCTTGCAAAGAAAAAACGGCTGGGAAGCACGAAAAAGCGAACACTCTGTCACTATCATATCAAAAACACACCCCGAACGCATTTGCGTTCGGGGTGTGTGTTGTAAATTTCTTTTTTCAGCCCCCAAAAAGTCCCATGATGAACATCACGAGGTAAACGAGCGTGCCCGATGCCACCAGCACGGTGAGTGCAATCGCGGTGATGCGAACGGGGAGCGAATAAGAGGAGTTCTTTTTCTTCGCCATTGTGAGAGTGCTTCCTTTCCTGTTTTCGTTGACGCATCAGGGCAACGGAACGCCCGCAGCGGGAATTTTGATCTTCTTGAGCGATTTTGCGCCGTCGGGGATCGTGCTAAGGTCAGTCGAGGCTTGTGTGATCGTTTGCCCCTTCTTGAGCGACATCAGCGTCACACCGCCCGAGGTGCGCGTTGCCATCTGCGGAATGAGCGAGGATTTGATCACGATGGCGCGATTGTCGGAGGAGACCAGAAGAATATCCATCGGGGTCTTTTCGTAGAATGCCGTCACGATGGGGGAGGTTTTTGAAAATGCCGAGGTGAGCTTGCGGCGGTTGCCCGTGGTTTCGTAATTTGCCGCCGACACGCGCACGCCCTTGCCGTTTGCAAAGATGAACACGAAATTCTCTTTTTCGGGGTAGGAATTCTGAACGTTCATCAGGATCGGCTTCTCGCCCTCGTCCATTTTGAGCGCAACGGGCAGATAGTCGCCGAGCGCCGATGCCTTGGTGGTGTCGAAATCGTCTGCCTTCGCGCGGTAGAGCTGGCAGCGGTCGGTGAGGAACACCAGATTGTCGGTGTTGTCTCCGTCGATCAGGTTCAAAATTTCGTCGCCGTCCTTGCATTTCTGCAGATCGTTGCCGCGCAGAGATTGGAAGGTGATCTTTTTGAAGTAGCCCTCGCGCGTGAGCACGAAGCGTGCGGGATATTTCTCGGTGTGGTCCTCCTCCTGATATGCCTGAACCGTTCCAACGGGAACGATCTGGGTCAGACGGGGCTTGCCGTATTTCTTCTTGATTTCGGTGAGTTGCTTGATGATGAGCGCCTTTTGCTTGAGCTCGTCGCGCAGTGTTTCCTCCATATCTGCGATTTCCTGTTGCAGGCTCTCGATCTCGGAGACGCGGTTGAGCAGATATTCGCGGTTGAGGTTGCGCAGCTTGATCTCGGCGATGTAGTTTGCCTGAATTTCGTCGATATCAAAGCCCTTCATCAGGTTGGGTACAACGTCGGATTCCTTTTCGGTTTTGCGGATGATGCTGATTGCCTTGTCAATATCGAGCAGGATGTTGCCGAGCGCAAAGAGCAGATGCAGCTTATCTCGCTTTTTGCCGAGGTCAAAGGCGATCTCGCGACGCAGGCAATCCAGGCGGAAGCGGATCCATTCGGTCAGAATTTCGCCCACACCCATCGTGCGCGGCACGCTGTCGATCAGGACATTGAAATTACACTTGAAGCTATCCTCAAGGGGCGTGAGCTTGAAAAGCTTTGCCATGAGCTTGTCGGGATCGGTGCCTCGACGGACGTCGATGGTGAGCTTAAAGCCGTTCAGGTCAATTTCGTCGCGGAAATCGGTGACTTCCTTGAGCTTGCCTTCCTTGTAGAGTGCGGTGAGCTTTGCCAGAATGAGCTCGATGGTGGTGGAGTAGGGAATCTGAATGACGTCGATGCAGCTCTGCTCCTTGTCAAAAACGTAGCGTGCGCGGAGCTTGAAGGAGCCCTGACCCGTCTGGTAGACCTGCTTCATTTGTTCCTCGTCGTAGAGCAGGATACCACCGCCGGAGAAATCGGGTGCCTTGATCAGCTCCATGAGCTTTTCGGTGGAGAGATTTGGCTTGCGAAGCAGGGCGATGGTGCCGTCGCAGACCTCGGCAAGGTTGAACGAGCAGATATCGGACGCCATACCAACCGCAATTCCCTTGTTGGGCATCACGAGGATGTTGGGAAAGGTGGTGGGGAGCAGAACCGGCTCCTTGAGCGTGGCGTCGTAGTTGTCGACCATATCGACCGCGTTTTTGTCGATTCCCGCAAAGAGCTCGGCACAGATGGCATCGAGCTTACATTCGGTGTAGCGCGCCGCGGCGTATTTCATGTCGGAGGAATATTGCTTACCAAACGAGCCCTTGGAGTCGACGAGCGGGTGCAGAAGCGTGGCGTTTCCGCGCGTCAGACGCACCATCGTTTCGTAGATCGAGGCATCACCGTGCGGGTTGAGACGCATTGTTTGGCCCACAATATTCGCGCTTTTGGTACGCGCGCCCTTGAGCAGGCCCATCTGATACATCGTGTAGAGCAGCTTGCGGTGCGCGGGCTTGAGCCCGTCGATCTCGGGGATCGCACGCGAAACGATCACGCTCATGACATAGGGCATGTAGTTTTTTTCGATCGTTTCGGTGATTGGTTGATAAACAATGGGGGCGTAAACGATTTCTTGCTTTTGTTTTTTCGTTTTTTTAGCCATTTGTCGGAGGGTGGTCCTTTCGTAGAGAAATGAAAAGTGAGATAATTTTTTCTGAAATCGGTCAGTTGAGCTTTTTGACCGTGTGTGCGGCGGCGCGGATCATGCGATTGTAGAGCGCAAGCCCCAGCCCCGTTTGCGGAGGCAGGTGCGCATAGATGACCTCTGCGTCGGTTGCATCGGCGCGACGTAGAGCAGAAAAGAGCAGGTGTGCCTGCATTTTGAGATCGTGACGCTCGCCAACGGGAAAGAGATTGCGCTCCTCGAGATAGTCGAGCTCCTCGTCAAAGCAAAGGATCGCGCAGGAGCCCTCTGCCTGCTCGGCACGCAGAAAGCGGATCACGCGCTCGGCGTCACCGTCCAGGAGCACCAGCGGTGCACGAGGGGCGTAGTGGCGGTATTTCATTCCGGGAGAGAGTGGGCGCTCGTTGGCGGCAAGCTGATGCGTTACCGCATCGGCGATCTGCACGTGCTCGCACACCATGCAGAGTGCATCGTAGGTGATTGCGCCGGGGCGCAGAAGCGTGAGCGTATCGCCCTCAATCTTCACAATGGTGGATTCCAGCCCGATCTCGCTCTCGCCGCCGTCGAGGATCATGTCCACCCGACCGTCAAGGTCCTGTACCACGTGTGCGGCAGAGGTGGGGGAGGGCTTGCCCGAAAGATTGGCAGAGGGCGCCGCGATGGGAATGCCCGCAAGCTCGATCAGGCGGTGTGCCACGGGATGCGCGGGGCAGCGCACGGCAACCGAATCAAGCCCGCCTGTCACGGTGGAGGGCACACACGCGCGCTTGGGCAGGATCACGGTGAGCGGACCCGGCATAAACGCCTTTGCGAGACGCTCATAGGTCTCGTTTGTCACAGCATAGCGCTCGGCTTCCTCGGGGGTGGCAATATGGATGATGAGCGGATTGTCGGAGGGGCGACCCTTTGCGGCGTAGATTTTCTCTGCCGCATCGGCATCAAGTCCGTTGCCTCCGAGTCCGTAGACCGTTTCGGTGGGAAAGACCACAAGTCCTCCGCCACGGAGAATTTCGGCAGCGCGACGGAGCGCGGCTTCGCTCTTTTGGATATGTTCAATTTTGATATGCTCGGTTTGCAAGGCAGATACCTCTGTGTCGGTCACGAATTTTGCGTTGGACTGTGTTTTATTGCTGTTTGAGCTTTTCCGCTGTTTCGGCGGTTGCAAGCGCGTCGATCATCTCGCCGATCTCGCCGTTAAGAAAGGTGTCGAGCGAATAGAGCGTGAGCCCGATGCGATGATCGGACACGCGATTTTCGCGATAATTATAGGTACGGATGCGTTCGCTGCGGTCGCCCGTGCCAACCTGTGCGCGGCGGTCTGATGCGATCGCTTCGGTTTGCTCGCGGCTGGCTCTGTCGTAGAGGATCGCACGGAGCATGCGTAGCGCCTTGTCCTTGTTTTTGAACTGACTGCGCTCCTCCTGACATTCGACCACAATGCCCGTGGGCTTGTGCGTGAGGCGAACCGCAGATTCGGTTTTGTTGATATGCTGACCGCCCGCACCGCTCGATTTACAGGACTCAAAGAGCAGGTCGGCGGGATTAATTTCAATTTTTACGTCCTCAACCTCGGGCAGAACCGCCACGGTTGCGGTTGAGGTTTGGATGCGTCCCTGCGATTCGGTTTCGGGGACGCGCTGCACGCGATGGACGCCGCTTTCAAATTTGAAGCGTGAATAGGCACCGTCGCCCTCAACCTGGAAGGCAAGCTGACGGTAGCCGCCGAGCTCGGTCGGGTTTTCGTTTAGAAGCGAGCATTTGAACCCAACCGACGCGGCATACATGGTATACATGCGGTAGAGCACCGCGGCAAAGAGCGCCGCCTCCTCGCCGCCCGCACCCGCGCGGATTTCCACGATGACGTTCTTTTCATCGTTGGGGTCACGCGGGAGCAAAAGCACGGTCAAGTCCCGATGCAGTGCGTCGGCACGCTCCTTCGCATCACGGAGCTCCTCGGCGGCAAGTCGGTGCAGCTCGGCATCCTGCTCCTCATCGAGGATCGCCTTTGCGTCCTCAATGTCGCGGAGTGCCGTTTGATAGTCTCGGTATTTTTCAATGATGGGGGTCAGATTGCGATATTCCTTCATGACCTCCACGTAGCGGTTGGGGTCTGCCGTTACAGCAGGGTCGGAGAGCGATGCCTCCAGATGTTGGTATTTCGCTTCTGTTTCCTGCAAGCGCTTGAGCATGGTGGGGCAGATCCTTTCCTTGTTGTTTTATTGCCGTGGGATACGGCGATCAGCACTCGTAGAATGCCTTGAATGCGCGGTATGCCTCGTAGAGGTCGACCTTCGAGATCACCTCGTAGGGCGCATGCATCGAGAGCACGCCAACGCCGAGGTCGACCGTGTCGATGTTGTGGTTTGCCATATACTTTGCAACCGTTCCGCCGCCGCCAACGTCAACCTTTCCAAGCTCACTGGTCTGCCAAACCACGCCCGCCTCGTTGAGGCAACGGCGCACCCATGCAACCAGCTCTGCCGATGCATCCGACGTGCCGCCCTTACCGCGTGCGCCGGTGTACTTGCACATGCCGACACCGCAGCCGATCAGGGATGCGTTGCGATATTCGTAAACGTCGGCGTAGTTGGGATCAAAGGTTGCGGTCACGTCGCTCGAGAGGCACTTGGAGTTGGCGCGAACGGTTGCTTCGTTTCCGCCGAGAGCCTTCGAGATCTCGGTGATCAGGTCGGTGATCAGGCTCGACTGCATGCCCGTTACGCCGTCGCTGCCTGTTTCTTCTTTATCAACGAGCAGGCACATCGAGGTGTGCTTTTCGTCGCATGCGTCGATCAGCGCGGTGATCGAGGGATATGCGCAAACGCGGTCATCGTGACCGTAGCCGCAGATCATCGAGCGGTCAAAGCCGAGGTCGCGTGCCTTTGCTGCGGGAACAAGAGACAGCTCTGCCGAGAGGAAGTCCTCCTCAACGATGCCGTATTTCTCGTTGAGATAACGCAATACTCCCATTTTCACAGCGTCCTTGTCGGCACCGTCGAGCGGCTGGCTACCAACGAGCACGTTGAGCTTCTCACCCACGAACGCCTTGGAAACGCTCTGCTCTGCCTGCGCACCTGCAAGGTGGGGGAGCAGGTCGGTGATATAGAGCACGGGATCGGTTTCGTCCTCACCGATCACAACGTTCACGGTCTCGCCGCTCTGCTTGACTACAACGCCGTGGAGCGCAAGAGGAAGCGCGAGCCACTGATATTTGCGGATGCCGCCGTAATAGTGGGTCTTGAGGAAGCACATGCCGTTATCCTCGTAAACGGGAACCTGCTTGAGGTCGAGACGGGGAGAGTCGATGTGCGCGGCGGTGATGCGGATGCCGTTGTTGATCGGCTCGGTGCCGATGCGGAACAGGAAGATGTTTTTGCCGCGGTTGTTGTAGTAGAGCTTATCGCCCGCGCGGAGCGCGTCTCCGAATTGGTAGGGACGGTAGCCTGCAGCCTCTGCGAGCTTGACGCCCTCGGTAACAGCCTCGCGCTCGGTCTTTGCCGCGTCAAGAAATTTGACGTAGCCCTTTGCATATTCGTATGCCGCCTCGACAACCTCTTTGCCTGCCTTTTCATAGACGGTCTTTTTCTCGTAGATCAGATCCTTCAGTTCGGTCATGATGAACACTCCTTTTCGATTGTTGTATATTTTTATTTTTCTTTTGTCTTTTTTTAATTGAAATACAGCTTACGGTATTGTTCCACCGTGTGCTCCACGCTCTCTGCATATTCGCGCACCGCTGCATCGGGAATTCCGAGCAGAACCCCGCGATCGTCGATCAGATCGGGATCGGTGAGCCATGCGTCCACCGTGTCAGAGCCAACACAATAGGCGGCATAGGTTAGGTCCCAAACGCCGTAGCGCTCGTAGAGATGTGAGAGATAGGCAGAGCCGGCCTCGAGATTGGTGAGGGGATCGTAGAGAAGCCCGCTCTCTGCACTGTCCGTGCCGAGTAGGGATTGGCGAATATAGGAAAACTCGTCCGGCGTGAGCTGCATCAGCCCGATTGCCTCGCCGTTTACCGCGTTGCTCGCAAATCCGCTTGCGTGGTGCACGAAGCCCCAGAGCACGTGCTCTGGCAGCGCAAATTTCTCTGCCGTTTGCCGTATCACCTCGGCGTATTCGGTGGGGCAGGGGTGTTGATTGCGCTCCACTGCGGTTGCGATCGCGTCAAAGCCAAAGCCGAAGCCCACCGAGAGTGCGACCAGAAGCAGGAAGGCAAGCATACGCCAAACGTTCAGCTTCACGGATGGAGCACCCCCGTTTCGGAGAGAATTCGCTTTACCTCGGGAATGAGATGCTCGGGGGTATGATTGTTTTCAATGATATAGTCGGAATGCGAACGGAAAAATTCGTCGCTTCTCTGTGCGGCGATCCGACGCAGAGCGGCGTCGCGGTCGATGCCGTCGCGTTGCAGAATTCGCTCCAGACGTAAATTTTTGTCGGCAAGCACCGACACCACCGCGCCACACATGCGATTTGCCCCTGCCTCAAAGAGCTGGGGTGCATCGAGAATGGCGGCACGCGTCTCCTCGCGACGAAGCTGCTCCGTGCGGCGCAGAATTTCCTCCATCACGTAGCGGTGCGTGATCGAATTGAGTGCGGCGAGCGATGCGGGGTCGGAGAACACGATATTGGCAAGCTCACGTCGGTTGAGCGTGCCTGCGCTGGTGAGAATGGTGTTGCCAAAGCGTTCCACCAACTCCTCAAGACAGGGAGAGGGCGGAACGAGCAATTGATGATATACCTCGTCGGCGTTGATCACGGGCAGACCGAAGCACGAAAAGATTTCGGCAACGCGACTCTTGCCCGAGCCGCTCGGTCCTGTCAGTCCGATCAAAAGCATACTTACACCTCCAAAAGCCGAGACCCCTCTGCATCCGAGCGATAGGCGGCGTCCATCACAGCCTGCACGTAGGCTCCTTCCTCAAAGGAGGGCGAGAAGGGCGTGCCGCTTGCTGCCGCCGAAAGGAAGGCGTGCATGCTTGCGAGATGCCCGTAGAGCCAGCCTGCGGATGCCTTGGGAGAGGGGAAAATGAGATCGGGATAGCGTCCGACGCATTCGATGCGCGTAAAGCCGCCCGTACCGCCGATTGGTGCATGGGGCGCGTCGGCATCGTAGAACTCCAACCAATTGGAGTCCATGAGCGAGAAGCGGAGCGCACCGCGCTCGCCGAAAATTTCAAAGGTCAGGTCATCGTTCATGCCAACCTGCAGCTTGCCAACTGTGATCGTTCCGCGTGCGCCCGATTCGGTTACGGCGAGCATATAGAACGCCTCGTCGGCATTGGTCTGCCAGGGCTGACCGTCGCGCCCGGGGCGGGTGGGGAAGGCGATCTGCGACATGCCGCTGATACGCTCGATTCTGCCGCAGAGATGGCTCATCATGTCGATGACGTGCGAGCCGAGGTCAAAGAGCACACCGCCACCGCAGATTTCGCGGTCCTGCTTCCAGCCTGCGGGGCGGGTGGGATCGGTGGCGCTGTTGTGCAGATAGGTGGCGTTGAAGGAAAGAATACGTCCAAGCCGTCCCTCGTCGATGAGCTGCTTGGCGCGGAGCACGGGTGCCATCCAACGGTTGTTGAACACCATGCCGAGCACCTGCCCCTCACGGCGCGGCAGAGCAAGAAGCTCGCGAGCCTCTGTGGGATTGATGCAAAGCGGCTTTTCGCAGAGCACGTGCTTGCCCGAGGCGATCGCCTTTTTGAGCGTTTCAAAGTGAAAGATGTTGGGTGTGCAAACGTCGATGACGTTGATCTCAGGGTCGCCGATCAGATCATCCTCACATGCCGTTGCGCGCGCAATGCCAAACTGACGCGCCACGCGCTCGGACTTCTCCTGCGACGTGGTGCAAACGCCAACGGTTTCGACAGAAAAGGGCAGATCTCCGTAAAAGAAGGGGAGATTTTGTACCGCCCAGGTGTGGGTTCTTCCCATTGCACCGAAACCGAGGAGTCCAATTCGGAGTTGTTTTGTTTGTGAGTCTTTCATGTTGCACGTCCTTTCTCTGCCTTGGGGCGACGTTCTCATTCTTATCCATTTTTATTATACACCAATTTTTTTGTTTTTGCAATAGGAAAAGCAGATTTCGCGAGAATTTTCATCGGATGCACATTTTTTGACGAAAAAGAAAGAACTGCCGAGCAACCCCGGGTGGGTTTGGCTCGGCAGCCCTTGGATTATGCAAGAAAGATCTTGCGATCGGTGTTTTTTGGGAGACGGAAGGTCCAGCTTTGCAGGCGGAAGCGATCGGAGAGATAGCGATCCTCAAAGCTCTTGGTGTGCACCCAGGTTCCCTTGTAGCACATATCGCGTTGCTCGGGAAATTGGTCGAGGTCAATCTGCCATGCGCCTCCGGGGAGCACGGTGTAGCTCTCGGCGCCGTCGAGCAAAACGGCAAGTGCGGCACGGAGCCAATCGGCAACGCCGATCTTCTTGTCTCCCACGCAGAGATACTCGGGGAGGAAAACGCCGTCGTGCAGTCCTTGGGCGGCAATGCGAACCTCGTCGGCGGTGAGCGTTGTAGGCTCTGCTACCGTATAGGGTGTGTCGAGAAATCCGTAGACGTCACCGCAAACGTGCTCCTCCTTTCCGAGGAGAAAATCGCGGCAGGCAAGGGCAATGTCGGAAAGGCAGAAGGACTCGGGGACGGTGACAGGGAAGAAATCCTCCTCCAGCTGTGCGCGGATATCTACAAGCATCGAGGGCTTGAGCACGCGCTCATAGCGGAGCTTTTTGTCAAGCTCGTTGTAGGTGGTCACGTGAAAGCGAGGATCCTCGCGGAGCAGCTTGACGAGAAACTCAAAATTGCGGTAGAAGGTTGCGGTCTGCTCGGGGGTGCGGCATGCGGAGGGAATCCACTTTTCCTTGGGGGTGTTGGCGCCGTTGAAATTATCCACGTCGCAGTATTGCGAAACGAGTGCAAGCTGGGGGTGGTGATAAAAGACGAACACGTCGGCGGGAGCAACGTATTGTTCCACGTAGTCGCGGATAAATTGCTCGTCTGCCGTAAACAGAATTTTTGCAATGCCCTGATTGTAGCGGATGGATGTAAGATTGCAGGCGAACACGGGGCGGCTACGGCGTGCATCGTAGAGCGAGTCACCGTCATACATCGTAAAGCCCATTTTTGCGTAGGCGTAGTGCGCTGCATAAGAGGTTGAGTTTCCGGGAGGGCAGGCGGTGCGGATCGGTTCCTTGAGGTCAAAGACGCGTTTGATCTTCTCAATTCCGCGCGATTCATCCTCGATCACGGCTGCGATCGCGGCATGGGGGTCTGCAAGATCGGAATATTCGTTGATCGTGGGGTGGAGCGAATGGCGGTGCGAGTGCAGGCAGATCTCGTGGTGCATGCGCAACTCGTCGATGATATCCCGACGCCCCCACTCCTCGAGTGCCTCGGCAAGCATGCCCACCACGTTGTAGCAGCCGCGGATGCCGTATTTACGAAGAAGCCGCGCCGAATTGATAATTCCGTCGGCAGCGTTGGGATTTACATAGTCTTCCGTGTCAAAGCTGAAAATAATATCGGTCATAGTAGGGGCTCCCTTCTCGTATTCTGATAGTCTGCGTAAGTCGAACCAATCTGCTCCTGTCAGGTTATGCCATCATTATACACCTTTTTTTCAAAAATGCAAGTGCTTTTCGCAAAACCTTGCTGCGAAATCTTCTGTTATGTATTGCAATTTTGGGGAAAACAGAGTATAATAATGGTAACGATAAAAAGACACGGAGGACATGGCATGGAAAGCTTGTATCGGACGTTGACGGCGGCGAAAATTGAAGCCGTGCGAGATCTTTCTCTTGCCGCGCACAGCAGCTTTCGCATTGGCGGTGACGCGCGGCTTGCATGCTTTCCGAGATCCCGTGAGGAGCTTCTTGCCTGCCTGCGTCTGGCTCGCGAGGGAGGTGTGACTCCCATCGTAATCGGCAACGCGAGCAACGTGGTGTTTCCCGACGAGGGGCTCGACGGGCTTGTGATCTTCACGGGAAAATGTCGGCAGCTGCGCGTGGATGGCGAGACCCTGCATGCCGATGCGGGTGCCACGCTTGCCTCGCTTGCAATTGCAGCCAGAGATGCCGCGCTTTCGGGACTTGCGTTTGCCGCGGGAATTCCCGGCACGCTCGGAGGCGCTGTGCTGATGAACGCGGGAGCTTACGGCGGATGTATGGCTGATATTTGCGTCGTGTCCGATTTCTACGACGCCGAGAGCAACACCGTTGGTAGCTTTTCGGGCGAGGAGCAGGCGTTTGCCAACCGCACAAGCGTTTATGCGCAAAATCCGCGCTACACGGTTCTCGGTGCCACGCTGGTGCTGCAGCGCGGCGTGCGAGCCGAGATCGAAGCGCAGATGCGCGAGCTTGCCGCACGCAGACGTGCAAGTCAACCGCTGGAGCTGCCGAGTGCGGGAAGCGTGTTCAAACGCCCTGAGGGGCATTTTGCAGGCAAGTTGATCGAGGATTGCGGACTCAAGGGCATGCGCGTGGGCGATGCCGAGGTCTCGCAAAAGCACGCAGGCTTTATCGTCAACCGAGGCGGCGCAACAGCAGCCGACGTGCGTGCTCTGGTCGAGCTGATCCGCGAGCGCGTGCTGCATGATACGGGCGTGGAGCTCGAATGTGAGATCCGTTTTCTGTAAAACGGGTTAAAAATACAAAAAACGAATGACATGGTATCGAAAAAAGGAAAAAGAAGGGAGGGGTTGACGTGTCGTTTGCAGAATCGGTGCGCGAGGAGCTTGCCGAGCTTTCGATCAAGCGTCCGTGCTGTCGGCATGCGCTGACGGCAGGGCTCTTGTTGGGGGCAACGGAGGACGAAAAAAAGCAGATCACGGTGCGCTATTCCTCCGAGATCGTGGCAACGATTGCCTCGTCGATGATCCGCGCGCAATATAACTGCGTGCCCGACTCCGAAATGACAGGGAAGTGCGGTCACCGCTACTATGATCTTTCCTTCCGTTCCCCCGCCTGCCGCAAGTATCTCTCGCAGCTTCGGGAGGGGAGCGATGTATTTCGTTTTGCCTGTCCCGAATGTCGCGCGATCCTTCTGCGCGGCGCCTTTCTTGCCTGCGGACCGGTGAACGATCCGCACCGCTCCTTCCATTTTGAATTTCTCATTCCCGACGAACGTGTGGCAAATACGCTTGCCTCGGTGCTTTGTGATGCGGGTTATCCGCCGCGTCGCACCGCACGCAAGAGCTGCTTTGGGCTTTACTATAAGGATGGCGGAACGGTTGAGGAGCTTGTGGGTCTGATGGGCTCGCAGCATGTGGTTTTTGAGATCATCAACAGTCGCATCGAGCGTGAGATCCGAAACAACGAGAACCGCGCCACCAACTGCGTGGCGAAGAATATTGAAAAAAGTATTTCCGCCGCCGCCCGTCAGATCGAGGCGATCGGCGCCCTGATTGAGCACGGGCGGCTCGGGCAGCTCCCCGAGGGACTGCAGATCACCGCCATGACGCGCTACCGTCACCCCGATGCTACGCTGGACGAGCTTGTCGCGCTTCACGATCCGCCCATTTCCAAGTCGGGGCTCAATCACCGACTGCGCAAGCTGCTCGAGGCGGCAGAGGACCTGTGATTTTGCCTCGCGTCAGCCGTGATACCGATTTTTTCCAAAAGGAGAGAGCACTATGAACCGATTTGTGCATTTGCATCTGCACAGTGAATACAGCCTGCTCGACGGTGCCTGCCGCATCGCCGATATTCCCGCGCGCGTGAAGGAGTGTGGGCAGGATGCGGTTGCCATCACCGATCACGGCGTGATGTACGGCGTGGTTGCCTTTTGGGAGGCGTGCCGCCGTGAGGGAATCAAGCCGATCGTCGGATGTGAGGTTTACGTTGCGCCCGATTCGCGCTTTGACCGCACCCAGAGCGCCGACGGCTACGCTGAGCATCTTGTTCTGCTCTGCGAGAATATGACGGGCTACCGCAATCTCACCGAGCTGGTTTCGCGCGGCTTCACCGAGGGCTTTTACAGCAAGCCACGCGTGGACGAGGAGCTTTTGCGCCGACACAGCGAGGGTCTCATCGCGCTCTCCGCATGCCTCGGCGGTGGAATTCCCAAGCTGCTCTCACGCGGCGATTTTGACGGTGCCTGCGAAAAAGCAAGGCTTTATGCGTCGATTTTTGGCAAGGACCGCTTTTATATTGAGCTGCAAGACCACGGTATGGCAGAGCAGCGTGCGATCCTGCCTTCTCTTGTCGAGCTCGCGCGCGTGTGCGAGCTGCCTCTCGTTGCTACCAACGATTGCCATTATCTGCGCCGTCGGGACGCCGAGGTGCAGGCGGTGCTGATGTGCATTCAAACCAACACCACGGTCGATGCGGGCAGACCTGCCGCCTTTGCAGCCGACGAGCTCTATCTCAAGGACGCAAACGAGATGGAGATGATTTTCCGCGCCTATCCCGAGGCAATCGCAAACACGCGTCGCATTGCCGACCGATGCAACGTGGAATTCGATTTCTCCAAGACCTATCTGCCGAAATTCCCCTGCGCAGCAGGGGAGAGTGCCGCCGAGACGCTGCGCCGTCTTGCTTACGCAGGACTTGAGGCACGCATCGCGCGCGGGGAGGTGCAGTTTGGAAAGCATACGCGCGAGGAATACGATGCACGCGTGGAATACGAGCTCTCGGTGATCACCGATATGGGTTATGACGATTATTTTCTGATCGTGCAGGATTACGTCAACTATGCAAAATCCAAGGATATTCCCGTCGGTCCCGGCCGTGGATCGGGCGCGGGAAGCTTGGTCGCATTTGCACTCGGCATCACCGACGTTGATTCGATCGCGTTTGATCTGCTCTTTGAGCGCTTTCTTAACCCCGAGCGCGTGAGCATGCCCGATATTGATATGGACTTCTGCTACAACCGACGCGACGAGGTGATCGACTACGTGGTGCAGAAATACGGTGCCGATCACGTCTCCCAGATCATCACCTTCGGAACGCTTGCCGCACGCGCGGCGATTCGCGACGTCGGACGTGCGCTCGGTATGGCGTACCGCGACGTGGACGAGGTGGCGCGTGCCGTGCCGCAGGAGCTCAACATCACGATCTCCATGGCACTCAAGCTCCCCGACCTGAAAAAGCAATACGAGGAGTCTCCCGAGGTGCGCCGCCTGGTCGACACCGCAATGGCGCTTGAGGGCATGCCGCGCAACGTGTCGGTGCATGCCGCAGGCGTGGTGATTACCGACCGACCGATCACCGACTACGTGCCGCTTTCCATGAGTAACGGCACCCCTGTGACGCAGTTTGATATGGATACCATTGCGCGGTTGGGTCTGCTCAAATTCGATTTTCTTGCCCTGCGCTATCTCACCATTCTTGATGACGCCGAGCGACAGATCCGCGAGAGCGAGCCGAATTTCGACGTGAGTCGCATTCCGCTCGACGATGCCGCCACCTACCGTCTGATCTCCTCGGGACGCACCGCAGGTGTGTTCCAGCTTGAGTCGGGAGGCATGCGTCAAACACTGATCAGTCTTGCCCCCGAGCGGCTCGACGATATCATTGCAGCGATCGCGCTCTACCGACCGGGACCGATGGATTCGATCCCGCGCTTCATCGAGTGCCGCCATCACCCCGAAAAGGTGACCTATGCCACACCCATGCTCGAGCCGATCCTGCGGCAAACCTACGGCTGCGTGGTCTACCAGGAGCAGGTTATGAGCATTTTCCGCGAGATCGGCGGCTACACATTTGGGCATGCCGACGTGGTGCGACGCGCCATGTCGAAGAAAAAGGCGTCGGTGCTGCTTGCCGAGCGCGAGGCGTTCACGAAGGGCGCCGTGGAGCGCGGCGTGGACGAGCAGACCGCGTCGGAGCTCTTTTCCGATATGGAGAGCTTTGCCAACTATGCCTTCAATAAGTCGCACGCGGCGGCTTACGCGCTTATTTCCTATCGCACCGCCTATCTCAAATGCCATTATCCGCATGCCTATTTCGCGGCATTGCTCACCAGTGTGCTCGGAAATCAGGCAAAGATCGCCGAATATATCTCGGAGTGCTCGGCACGCGGCATTCGCGTTCTGCCGCCCGACATCAACGAGAGCCGCATCACCTTCTCGGTGTGCGGAAAGGATATCCGCTTCGGGCTTCTCGCACTCAAAAACGTGGGCAAGTCCTTCCTGCAGCAAATTCTCAACGAGCGCAGGCACGGCCCCTTTGCCTCCTTTGAGGACTTTATCGACCGCATGCCGGCAGGGGACCTCAACAAACGCATGGTCGAGGCGCTCCTCAAGGCGGGAACCTTTGACCGCCTCGGCGTTTACCGAAGCCGCCTGCTTTGCGTTTACGAGGACCTGATCGAGCGCGTTTCCGAAAAGGGACGCAACAATCTCGACGGTCAGCTCGATATGTTTTCCATGCCGGGCGCCGCAACGTCGGCACCCACCTGCGTTTATCCCGAGATTCCCGAGCTCGGCATCCGCGAAAAGCTCCTGATGGAAAAGGAAGCCACGGGTATGTATTTCTCGGGACAGATGCTCGACGAATACAGTCGGCATCTGGAGGTTTTGAAGCCCACTGTGATCGCAGAGGTTGTGAGCGATGATGCAGACCCCGTTGACAAGGCACGTATGAGCTTTGCGGGAATTGTGACCTCGGTGACGCAGAAAACCACGCGAAACGGTGAACGCATGGCGTTCTTCACGCTGGAGGATCGCGTGGCAGAGATCGAATGTCTGGTCTTTCCGCGCCAATATGAGGAGCTTGCCCACCACCTGCGCACTGATGCGGCGATTTATGTCAGCGGCTCGATTTCCCTGCGCGAGGACGAGCCTCCCAAGCTGCTTGTCAACCGCATCGAGCCGCTTTGCGAGAACACGCGCTTCAATCCGGAGCAGCACCGTGCTGCCGTGAAGGAGCAGGATCAGGGCGATGCAGCAGTGAATACGGCAAGGGAGAGCATGCCACAGGCTGCACAAAGGACGGTGGCTTCTTCGTCTGCGTCCAATCAGCAACCGCAGGCGACACCGAGACGGCTCTTTTTGCGTGTGCCCGACTGTCGCTGCGAGCTCTATTACAAGGCACTCAATCTTGTGGAGCTCTTTGACGGCGGGTTCCCCGCATTCTTCTTCTTTGCCGATGAGCGGCGCTATGAGGTCGAGCCGCACGGCGTTGCCCTGAGCGACTACGTTCTGCGCGAGCTGCGCATGCTTCTCGGGGAAGAAAACGTGATTTTGAAATAAAAGGAGATTGCTATGATCCGTCACGTTCTGCTTGATCTTGACGATACGATTTTTGATTTTCATATGGCAGAGGCGGTTGCGGTGCGTGAAACCCTGATCTCCTTTGGAGTCAACGTAACCGATGCGATCATCGCGCGTTACAGCGAGATCAACGACGCGCAATGGAAACGCCTGGAGAAGGGCGAGATGACGCGCGACGAGGTTAAGCGCCGCCGTTTTGAAATTCTTTTTGAGGAGCTTGGAGTTCCATGTGACGCCGAGCGCGTGCGCACCTACTACGAAAACCGCCTTGCCGTGGGGCATTATTTCCTTGCGGGCGCCGAGCAGATGCTCTCCGACCTTGCCCCCTATGACCTCTATCTCGTTTCCAACGGCACCACCGCGGTGCAGAACGGACGCCTTGCAAGCGCGGGGATCGCGCCGCTTTTCAAGAGAATTTTCCTCTCCGAGGCGATTGGATACGTCAAGCCGCAAAAGGAATTTTTTGATGCCTGCTTTGCCGAAATTCCCGATTTTGACCCCGCGCAGGCGATTATCCTGGGCGATAGCCTCACCTCCGATATTCTCGGCGGCATCAACGCAGGGGTGCGCACCTGCTGGTTCAATCCAAAGTGCAATCCCCGCCGCGCCGACATCATCCCCGATTTTGAAATTCGCTCGCTCAACGAGTTTGTGCCGCTGATCGGCAGTCTTTGACGTCAGCATTTGGCTACACAAAGGAAAGGAGGACGCACGTGAACATCAAAAAGCTACTGTCCTATTTGATTCCGTATCGCGCGGTCAAATTGGAAACCGCGCGCTCACGCGAGGCAATTATTCGAACGCTCAATCGCATCACGGGGGGCATTTTCTCAAACGATTGTGAATTTCACGGAAAGGTGACCGAGAACAGCTTTCGGCTCATGCCCAATATCAATTATAACTCGTCCTTTCTTCGTCGCAATTCCTTTCTTCCCATCCTGTTCGGCAGCATTGAGGAGCGCGGTGAGGGGTGTGTGATTACGATTCGCATGCGAATGCCGCTCATTTTCTGCATTTTTTGGGGACTATGGGATATCTTTGATCTTTTCGGAATGCTGGTTGGTCTGCTTGGGATCCTCGTGGGATCTGTTGCGGATGGCTTGTTGATCTTGTTTCTCTGCACTTCGATGCTCATAGGCTCCTTGCTTTTGGTGGGACTTTCGTTTTCTATCCCCGCCGACCGCGCCATCAAGCGACTCAAGCTCTTGCTCTTTGCCGAACCGATCGATTCCAATATCCCGAGGGACGAAAATGAATGAACAAAAAGAAATGCCGAGGCGGAAGAAGAACCGTTTGGATCATTACGATTACAGCTCGTGTGGTACATACTTTATTACAATATGCACCGCAGAAAGACGAAAATATTTTTGGAATCATGTAGGGGCGACCATTGGTCGCCCGCAGGACATTGAATTATCCCACTATGGTAAGATTGTAAATGATGCAATTTGCGGTATTTCATCTGCATATCCGGCAATATCGGTTGAAAACTATGTGATCATGCCAAACCATATTCACATGCTTTTGCAAATTCGTTCTGATGAACACGGGCGACCACTGGTCGCCCCTACAATGTCTCGGGTCATAAATCAACTGAAGGGATATGTTTCCAAGCAGGTGGGAATACCTATTTGGCAAAAATCGTTCCATGACCACGTGATCCGTGACCGCGAGGATTACGAGCAGCATTGGAATTACGTTTGTGAAAATCCGATGCGGTGGCAATTTGATGAACTGTATACAGAGGAATAAAAAATCAAGCAGGGGCTGAGTCATTGACGAAGCCCCTGCGCAAAAAAGCCGACGGTAGGCTTTTTTGACGCGCGGAATTTGCGATTTTTGGTCGTAAAACGATCAAAAATGATGGCGTTTAGCCATCAAGCAAAACCGTCGAGGGTGAGTACCAAATGCATTTTTGCATTTGACTCACCCTCTGTTGCATTTGTATGTCGTTTGAATTTTCAATATCCCCCGCGGTGTCCCGTCAGGCGCCAAAGTGCGCGGCGGATGATTTCGGCAGGGATCACCGAGAGCGAGAGCAGCATGGTCACGCCGAGCTCACGCGGGAGCAGAGGCGCGGTGCGGAGCACGCGCCCCCCGAGATAGACGAATGCGATCTGAATGACCAAAATGGCAAGCATGATGGTGATAAAGATCGGATTTTTACCGAGTTCCGCGAAAAGGTTAAGTCGATCGGTGCGCGTGTTGAAGCAGTTGAGCACCGAGGTGAAGATAAAGAGTGCGAAAAAGGCGGTGAGGAGGTAGATTCCCGATGCATCGGGGCGGAACAGCGCGGTGACGGTGGGTGATTTCAGAAAATAGAGACAGAGCGCCACGGTAAAGCCGCCGAGCAGAAGGATCTGATTCATCATATAGCCGCACAGGATCGGCTCGTCGCGTCGCTTCGGGGGCTCCCTCATGTAGTGTGGGCGCGCCGCCTCTCCCGCAAAGGCAAGACCGCCGAGGGTGTCCATGATCATGTTGATCCAAAGCATTTGCACCACGGTCACAGGCGAGTCGATGCCGAGGAAAGGGCAGATCATCGTCACGCCCACCGCGCAGAAATTCATGGTGAGCTGGAGTGTGATGAACTTTCGGATGCTCTTGAAGATGGTGCGACCGTAAAGCACGGCACGCACGATCGAGGCGAGGTTGTTGTCGAGAATGATGATGTCCCCCGCGTCGCGTGCAACCTGTGTGCCGCTCCCCATTGCAAAGCCGATGTCAGCGCGGCGCAGAGCGGGGGCGTCGTTGATGCCGTCGCCCGTCATGCCCGTCACAAGACCGAGCTCCTGCGAGATGCGCACGAGGCGGCTCTTGTCGGTTGGCAGGGCGCGTGCCACAACGGCAAGGCGCGGCAGCAGCTCGCGCACTCGCGCATCGGATAGCTCGGCAAGCTCGGCGCTCGTGAGCACGAGATCGGTTTTTGGGGTGAGAATTCCGCAGGCGGCGGCGATCGAGCTTGCTGTCTCGCGTGCGTCGCCCGTTACCATTACCACGTGAACCCCCGCATCCGAGAGCTCTGCCACCGCCCCTGCCGCCTCAGAACGGAGCGGATCGTGCAGGCAGATTGCCGCCACGAGGGTCAACCCCGACGGAATCGCGCCGCCCAGATGCGCGGCAGGAATGGGAGTGCCTGCAAGCGCCAAAACCACCACACGCTCGCCTCGCTCGGTGGATTTTTTGATCGCATCCTCGACTGCACGGCGCGGAAGAGTGATCGGTGTGCCGTTGTCGTCGAGCGCATACTGCGTGTGTGCCAGCAGACGCTCGGGAGCACCGAGCAGAAGGGTCACGCGTTCTTTTTCCTGCAGTGTTACAGCCGCATATTTGCGCGTGCTGTCAAATGGAAGGCGAGAGGTGACCGAAACGCTGCGTGGGGCAGGGTAGGGAAGCATTGCATCAAGCAGGGCGCGGTCGGTCGCGTTTCCACCGAGCGCGGCAGGGGTGCCATCCTCCGCCTCTCCCAAGGTCGCACCACTTGCGAACCGACAACCGAGCGCGACTGTGCGTGCAAGCTCTCCGCCGCGGCGGAGCAGCTCGGGGAGGGGACGTCGGCAGCCGTCTGCCGTGAGAATTGAGGAGAGGCGCATGCGTCCCTCGGTGAGCGTTCCGGTTTTGTCGGTGAACAGGATATTCATGCTCCCCGCCGCCTCGATCCCAACCGGCTTGCGCACCAGCACGTGATCGCGCACCATTTTTCGGATGTTTGCCGAGAGCACCACCGCGATCATCATCGGCAGACCTTCGGGCACTGCCACCACCACAACGGTGAGTCCGAGCGTGAAGGCGTGGAGAAGCTGATCCAGAAGATAGCGCATATCGCCCAGCTTGAGCAGAATGACCTCGCGTTGCATGCCGCTGTCGAGGAAAAAGGTATTGAATAGGTAGGCAACCGCCACTCCTACCGCCGCGAGATAGCCGAGGAGACTGATCTGACGGGCAAGACGGGTCAGGCGAAGCTTGAGCGGACTTTCGCGCACGTCCTCCTGAATTTCGCGCGAGATGCCGCCGAGAAAGGAGGCGTCTCCAACGGCACGCACCACCATCTCGCCCTCGCCTGCCGTCACTGTGCACCCCCGAAAGAGCGCGGAGGGCGCGCTCGGTGTCAGTGATTCGTCATCCGATGGAATTTTGCGTACCTCGCGACTCTCGCCCGTCATTGCCGATTGATCGGTGCGCAGCTCTCCCAAAAGGAGCAGACCGTCGGCAGGAATCTTTTCGCCTGCCGAGAGGAGGACCACATCGCCCACAACCACGTCATTGACCAAAATTACGCGCACCCGTCCACCCCTGCGTACGCGACATTCTGCACGTGCACTCTCCTCCGACAAACGTGCAAACGCACGCTCCGAGCCCCGCTCCGAGAGCGTAGAGATCAAGGCGGCAAGAAAGACCGCAGCCCCGATCCCAGCCGTTTCGATCCAATCCGAGCCGCTCCGCGCGAGCAGCAGGTTAAGGATCAGCGCGCCGAGCAGAATGCGGATCACAGGGTCATTGAGGTTGGAGAGAAAGAGGCGCAGGGGGCTTTTTCTTTTTTGCTTTGTTAGCGTGTTGACGCCGAATTTTGCACGCGATGCCGCTGCCTCCGCCTCGGTCAATCCCTCGCGTTGCAGGCGCTCGGCTTCCTTGATTCCTTTCATTTTGCTCCTCCATATGTCCTTTTTTACTCATACATATGAAAAAAAACGGCGAACTATGCGCCAACGGATGCGAAAAAAAGAATGCCTATCCATATGCAGTCCTGCATTTGGGTAGGCATTCTTTTTTTTGTGTTTCATCAATCGTAGGTCGAGCTGTAAATGATGCCGGGAGCGAGTGTGTCGCCGAGCAGCTCGGAAACGGTGACCACCTCGTAGCCCTCCTCATAGAGTCGCTCAAGAATGATCACGGTTGCATCGTATGTACTCTCATAAATATCGTGGAGCAGGATAATGTCGCCGTCACGCACTGTGGACATCACGTCATCCACCGTCCGTTGCACGCGAGCCGCAGCCTCGTCGTCCGGGATTCCTGCATAGTAGCGGTGGTCGCCGTTCCAATCGTTGGAGTCGACCGACCAAAGAATAATCGAATAGGGGCTTGCGTTTGCGCGCTCGGGCGAGATTCTTCCGCCAACAGGGCGCATGAGATTGATCTTGTATCCGGGGATCTGACGTTGGATCGCCTGCACGGTCTTGTTGATCTCCTCGTCATATTTTTCATCGCTGCAGGTGTCATAATAAACGCCCGTAGCGTGTGTGTAGCCGTGAATACCGATCTCGTTGCCGTGCTCCACCGCATAGGAAAGCGTATCACCGCCTATGCGGTTTCCAACCACGAAGAATGTGGCGTGAAAACCGTATTTGTCAAGCTCGTCCACGTATTTTTTTGTGAGATCATTATAAAGCTGGGGACCGTCGTCAAAGGTGATCGCAACGCGCTTTTTTGGCGTTTGATCGTCGGTTTCTCCGCCAACGGGCAGAGCGGTGTCGGATTCGGTTTCGGTGAACTCCCTGTCGGGACGCACGTATCGGTATTCGCAGCCGACGAGCATGGAAAGCAGCGAAAGTGCCAGAACAAGGGCAAGCAACGAAAGGGAGGGGGCGACTTTTCGGTTCATAATACTCCTTTGTAAGATCGGGGAGGGTGGCAATGTGACTATCCATTTATTATTATATATTCAAAGTTACGGGATGTCAAGCGAGATTTTGACATTTTTATACTTTTTTTGAAAAAAAGAACGGCGTACCAAAGCCCGCGTGCGAGCCGTGGTATGCCGTTCGATTTGTTTCGTTGTTACATCAGCGGTGCAAAGATGCGGGCAATGTTCTGCCGCAGTTTTTTGAAGAGCGACGCTTTACAATCGCGCTCGGTGATGAGGCGTGACTGCTCCATGGTTTGCAGGAAATCGCTCTTGATGTCAGCGATCGAGGCTGTGCGGTAGAGACAAACACCGCATTCAAAATGCAGATAGAAGCTGCGGAAATCAAAATTCGTTGTGCCAACGGTGGCGGTGAGATCGTCCGACACCACCGTTTTTGCGTGGATGAAGCCACCTTTGTATTCGTAGATGCGCACGCCTGCGCGAATGAGGTCCTTGTAGTAGGAGCGCGTGGTGAAATGCACGGCGCGCTTGTCGGGCACCTCGGGCGTGATGATGCGCACGTCAACGCCGCTCTTGGCACAGAGCGTGAGTGCCGAGATCATATTGTCGTCGATTACGAGATAGGGCGTTGTGATATAGAGATATTTCTGTGCCTGCTCGATCATGCGCAGGTAGATGTGCTCTCCAACGTTCTCCTTGTCGATCGGAGAGTCGGTGTAGGGCTGAACCCAGCCGATTGCGGGGCGGTAGGCATCGGAGTCTTGGGGGCGGTAGGCATCAAAATCCACCGCCTTGCGTGTGACGAAGCTCCACATCTGCAAAAACATCACCGAAAATCCCCATGCGCCGTCGCCTTCGAGCCGCAGAGCGCTGTCCTTCCAACGTCCGTGCTTGATTTTCTCGCCAATGTATTCGTCGGCGAGGTTGATACCGCCCGTGTAGGCAACCTTGCCGTCGATCACGGTGATCTTGCGATGGTCGCGGTTGTTCTGAATGCTGGTGAGAAAAGGATGAAAGGGATTGAAAAGTGCGCATTGAATGCCCTTTGCGCGGAGGGTGTGAGCGTAGTTTGAGGGGAGTGAAACAAAGCAGCCGAGATCATCGTAGAGGATGCGCACCTCCACGCCTGCCTTGACGCGCTCGCAGAGCACCTCGAGGATCGCGTCCCACATTTTCCCCTGCTCGATGATGAAATATTCGAGCAGAATATAGCGCTCTGCATGCTGGAGGTCCTCCAGCATTGCCCCGAGCATGTCCCGTCCGTTTGCAAAATAGCGCGTTTGGGTATTGCGGTAAAGCGGAAGCTCCATGTGTCGCTCCAGATAGCGTATCTGTCGGCTGCTCTCGGGCGCAATCTCGCATGCCTTTCGGTAAACGTCCCCCGTTTTGGTGTCTGCGGTTTGCATGGCGGGGCGTGCCTGCTCCTCGCTCTTGCGCAGCCCGCGTCGAAATCCGACCGAGGTGGTTTGGAAATGAAAAATCCAATAGAACGCGCCGCCAAAGACGGGCAGCAGCAGGATCAGAAACACGAGTGAGAGCTTGTAGCCGCTTTTATCGGGACGTGTCATCAGATGGAGTGCGGTGACCACGCTGAATACCGTCAAGGTAAGCTGCATACCCGGTGCGAGGCGGAGGAGCATCACAACGAGCAGGGCGATCTGTGCGAGAATGAGGACCGCGATAATCACGCGGCGGTTGAACAGTCGGCGCACGGTGCGCCCGAGCAAGGGTCTTTTCATCTGCTTCTCCTTCCTTTTTCCATCTGTTTGCTTCTGTATTTTTGTTTTTCTCTTTTGTCGAGGCTTCGGTTTCAAAAAGGCTCTCCATCCCCGAAGCAGGGGACGGGGAGCCTTTCGTTGGCGATGCCGTCAAATATCTTGCAGTGTCGTTTTTCTATCAGTGATGATGATGCTTCACGAGTCCGATTGCTTTTGCCAGCTCCATGACCACGAGGGGAACGAGGAACAGCCCAACCGCGATCAGGTAGAGCTCCCAATGGAGCAGCTCAAGACCGAACGCAATTCTTGCGGGGGTGAACAGGATGAGCGCGGTGAGACCGAACGCCGCCAGAGCTGCCAGGTTGAGGTTCTTGTTTTTGAAGGGGCCAACGCGGAAGAGCGAGCGTTGGGAGCGCATGTTGTATGCCTGCACGATCTGGGACATGGAGAGCACGATGAACGCCATCGTTTGTCCTCTTGCGAGAGCCTCTGCGGTCAGGTCGGCGTGAACCAGCTCGGCAAAGGTGGCACCCGTGCCGACCCAGAACGCGATCAGCGTCAGCGCGCCGAACATAAAGCCCTGCATCACGATCTGTACGCCGAATCCGTGCGCAAAGAGTCCTTCACGCTTGGGCTTCGGCTTCTGATCCATCACGCCCTTGTCAACGTCCTCCATACCGAGCGCGATCGCGGGGAGCGAGTCGGTTACGAGGTTGATCCAGAGCAGCTGCATGGAGAGCAGGGGAGACTCATGCCAGAGGATCATTGCGAAGAACACGCAAAGAATCTCACCGATGTTGGTGCCGAGGAGGTAACCAACAACCTTTTTGATGTTTGCATAAATTCCGCGACCCTCGCGAACTGCGTCCACGATGGTTGCGAAGTTATCGTCGGTCAGGGTCATGTCTGCGGCGCCCTTTGCAACGTCGGTGCCCGTGATGCCCATTGCGCATCCGATGTCGGCAGCCTTGAGTGCGGGAGCGTCGTTCACGCCGTCACCCGTCATCGAAACAACCTGATCGCGACGCTGCCAAGCCTTGACGATGCGAATCTTGTTCTCGGGCGAAACGCGTGCGTAAACCGAAATCTGCGCAACCTTTTCGTCGAGCTCGCTGTCGCTCATCATGTCAAGCTCTGCACCCGTGATGGCGAGGTCGCCATCCTGCAGGATGCCCAGCTCACGTGCGATCGCCGATGCGGTTACAACGTGGTCGCCCGTGATCATCACAACCTTGATGCCTGCGCGGCGGCAGACCGTAACGGCCTCCTTTGCCTCGGGGCGGGGCGGGTCGATCATGGCAACCAGACCGATGAAGGTCAAACCGTTTTCGAGCTCCTCGGAGGTGAGCTCCGCGGGGATTTCATCAATGTATTTATATCCGACTGCAAGCACGCGGAGTGCGTCGGAGCTCATGCGCTCGGTCATTTCCTTTGCGCCTGCAAGATCGCCGCTCACGCAGCGCTCTGCCATCATATCGAAAGCACCCTTGGTGATCACCATGAGTCTGCCGTTCACGCGGTTGACCGTGCTCATCAGCTTGCGGTCGGAGTCGAAGGGCAGCTCTGCCAGGCGGGGCGACTCGGTGTTGATCAGGTCCTTGGGCATGCCGATCTTGTGTGCGGCGAGCACGAGAGCGGTTTCGGTGGGATCACCGATGTGCTGCTCGCGGCCGTCCTCGATCAGAACCGAGCCGTCGCAGCAGAGTGCGGTGAGACGAAGGAGATTGCGGGTTGCCTCGTCGGGCTCACCTGCGGGGTCGAATGCAACGCTCTCTGCCTGACCGTCGCACCAGGTGCGAACGAGGGTCATGCGGTTTTGGGTGAGTGTACCGGTTTTATCCGAGCAGATCACCGATGCGCTGCCGAGCGTTTCCACTGCGGGCAGGCGGCGGATGATCGCGTTTTTGGTAACCATGCGCTGCACACCGATCGAGAGGACGATGGTGACGATCGCGGGCAGACCCTCGGGGATTGCCGAGACTGCGAGCGAAACGGCTGTCATAAAGATGTCAAGTGCGGGAATTTCGTTGAGCAGACCGATCACGAAGATCACGCCGCACGCGGCGAGTGCCACGATGCCGAGGTAGGTGCCGAGCTTTGCAAGCTTTTCCTGCAGGGGCGTCTGACCCTGGTCGGCGTTCTCCAAAAGGTTTGCGATCTTGCCCATTTCGGTGTCCATTCCGGTTGCGGTCACAACCGCGAGCGCGGTGCCATAGGTGATGCTGCAGCCCGAGAACACCATGGTGGAGCGGTCGCCCAGAGGTGCATCCTCTGCAACAACGGCTCTTGCGTCCTTTTCGGTGGGAACCGACTCACCCGTGAGCGCCGACTCCTCGGATTTGAGGCTGACCGAATGGATCAGGCGAGCGTCGGCGGGAATGCTGTCGCCTGCCTCCAGCTTGATGATATCGCCGGGAACGAGGTCGGCGGCGTCGATGATCTGCTCCACACCGTCGCGGATCACGCGAGTGTGCGGCGCGGAAAGATTTTGTAGTGCTTCAAGTGCATGCTCTGCCTTGCTCTCCTGCACAACGCCCATCACCGCGTTGAGCACGACGATCAAAAGAATGAGCACAGGCTCAAAAAATTCCATCGGATCGTGTCCTGTGCAGGCAACCACAAAGGAAACAACGGCTGCTGCAAGCAGAATCAGGATCATAACGTCCTTGAACTGCTCGAAGAAGCGCTGGAGCATGGTTTTCTTTTTCTTTTCCTTGAGCTTGTTGGGACCGAACTTCGCGCGAAGCTCCTCCACCTGAGCCGAAGTCAAGCCGCGCTCGGCGTTTGTTCCGAGCTCGTGCAGAACCTCGTCTGCAATCTTATGATGTTGCGTCACTGTGTTTTTCCTCCTGATTTATTGTAATTTTGTAAAAAATTGAGTGACTTTCATAATTATACAATACAATCACGTGATTGTCAATAGAATTCATATATTTTTTCAAAAATTTATGTTGACTACAAAAAGGATTGCCTTATTTTTGCCCCTTTCATACCGTTTATATGAAAAATGAAGGAAGCGAGTGCACAAAAAGAGAGAGGAGATGCTCGTTTGCAGAGCGTTTATGCAGCCTCGGGCGTTTGTGTTGCATCTGCTTTTGTCAGAAAACGCCATAAAAGGCGGCAGAACTTTTTTTGAATTTGTGACGATGATAGAATTTCGGGTGAAAAACAAAAAAATGCTTGACGGACGTGCGATTTTGTATTATAAAGAATGTAAAAGGACCGTGATGAAGCAGGTCTCGGAACGCTATAAAACAGAAAGAGGTATTTTTATGAAAAAGGTGGCAACAGAAAAAGTTCCCGCCGCAATCGGACCCTATTCGCAGGCGATGATCGTGGGTGGACTGGTATATACGTCGGGACAGATCGCGATCGACCCCGCCGTTGGAGATCTGATCGCGGGCGACGTGCGCGCGCAGACCGAGCAGGTGATGAAAAATCTCGGTGCGGTGCTCGAGGCGGCAGGCAGCTCTTACGCAAGGGCGGTTAAGACCACCTGCTTTCTTGCCAACATGGCCGATTTTGCGGTGTTTAATGAGGTCTACGGCAAATACTTCACCGAAAAGCCCGCGCGCAGCTGTGTGGCGGTCGCTGCACTTCCAAAGGGCGCTTTGGTTGAGGTCGAGGTGATCGCCGAGGTATAAAAAGCTATTACAAGATTATACGTGTAAATAAATAAAATAAGACCTCCTAATTAAAAAAACGGAGGTCTTATTTCATCATATTTTAGAATAAGAATAATTTTTAATCTAAAAATTACACGATTTGGAAGATAAAGAATTTGAGATAATCGGTTTCGGGAACGTTCCACAGGATCGGATGGTCAGGGCTTTGCTGACGCGCCTCAATCTGACGCAGACCCACGCCCGCATCCTCGGCGGCATTGTGGAGCATCTGCTTGAAATAGGTTTCGGTCATGAAATGCGAGCAGGAGCAGGTGGCGAGATAGCCTCCGCGCGGGAGCAGCTTCATTGCCTTGAGGTTGATCTCCTTATAGCCCTTAATCGCGTTGCGGAGTGTGTCGCGGCTCTTGGTGAAGGCGGGGGGATCGAGGATGATAAAATCATAGTCGCGGCGCCCCTCGTTTGCCATTTGGGTGAGCAGATCAAACACGTCGGCGCAAACGAAATCCATCCGTCTGTCCAGCCCGTTGCGGTGCGCGTTCTGTTCGGTCATCGCGATCGCATCGGCAGAGATGTCCACAGCCGTTACGTGCTCCGCACCGCCTGCGGCGGCGTTGAGCGCAAAGGAGCCCGTGTGCGTAAAGCAATCAAGCACGCGGCGACTCTGCGCGATTTTACGAATGGCGGCACGGTTGTATTTTTGGTCGAGGAAAAAACCTGTTTTCTGCCCGTTGATATAGTCCACCTGATAGGTAATTCCGTTCTCCACGATCTCTGTCTTTCCGTCAAGCGCGGTCGAGAGTCCCTCACCCTGCCAGAAGGCGGTGTATTGCTCCATGCCCTCCAGCTCGCGAATGGCAACGTCGTTGCGCTCGTAGAGTGCGTCGATCTGCTGCCCGAATTCCTCGCGCAACAGGCGCACGAGCGTGGCGTAGAGGCGATCCTTGATGCGCTCAATGCCGAGTGAGAGCACCTGCGTGACAAGGATCGAGCCAAAGCGGTCGACCGTCAGCCCGGGGAAAGCGTCTGCCTCACCGAAGATCAGACGCGAGCAGGCAAAGTCCCCTTCACCCATCACGGTGCGGCGGTAGTCGAGCGCCCAGCGGAGCTTGCGCTCCCAGAAGGCATCGTCGAATTGATCGTTTGCGTTTTTGGAAACCACGCGAACGCGAATTTTTGAGTTCTCGTTATAAAAGCCGGTTCCGAGATAGCGCCCCTTTTGCGAGCGCACGTCAACGAGCGTGCCGTTCTCGGGCTGCTCGGAGAGCGAGGTCACCTCGTCGGCATAGACCCAAACGTGTCCGCCTCGCAGCATACGCTCGCCTTTTTCGGTGACGGTGATAACAGGATAGTTTCTTGGCATGGAGCCGCTCCTTTCGATGGAGATCAAATTTTTGCGTATATTATATCACAAAATCAACCTTTTTTCAACAGGCTCTTGCATTTTTACCGCAAAAGTGGTAAAATATATAGGATCAAATGTTTTTAGGAGGTAGAATATGCCTTTTTCTGAATTTCTCGAGTCCCGCCGCGCCGACTGCAAGGCGCTCGTGGCGGAGCTCTCCAAGCATTTTGCCTACGTTGGCATCCTCGGCTCGGATATTCGCTCGAGCATGATCGGCGTGGATAAAAACACGTCGGGTATTGGCGAGGGTGGGCTGACCGAGTGCGGATTTGTGGTCAAGATGCATGACGGCAGAGCGTTTTTTGAATATTCTCTCGATGACGTTGCAGGTAATAAGCCTGCTCTGGTGGAAAAAATCCTTGCCTCGGTTCGCGTGGCGGCATCTCTGCAACCGCGCGAGATCAGTGTCCCCGTGCCTCATGACGAGCCGCTTGTAAAATCCTTCTCTCGTGCATGTGATTTCGAGGATTTTTCCGACGGACAGCTGCTCGAGGTTGCAAAATCGGTGCGTGACGACATTCTCTCGCGTGACGGGCGGATCGTCAACGCGATTGTTCGACTCGCGCCATACACTGTCTCCAAGCTTTTTGTCTCGCAGCACCGCGAGCTGGATCAGTTCTATTCATGGGTCAACGGCTTTTCGGGCGCACTCTTTGCCGATGGCGGCAAGATGGTTCTGGCGCGTGAGTCGGCATATTCCAACCTGATGCGCGAGGTGGTCGAGGATCTGCCCACGCAGGTGGATTCGCTTGTGGAGAAGGCGAAAAAGCTCGCCACTGCCAAGCCGATTACCCCCGGCGTTTATGACGTGATTACCGATCCGTCGATTTCGGGTCTGATCGCGCACGAGGCATTCGGTCACGGCGTGGAGATGGATCAGTTTGTCAAGGATCGCGCACTCGCAAAGCAGTTTGTGGGCAAATACGTTGCCTCGCCGATCTGCAACATGCATGACGGCGCTGCGGCAACCTTTTCCGCCGCGTCCTACTTCTTTGACGATGACGGCGTACTTGCACAGGACACCGAGATCATTCGGGACGGCGTGCTGGTTGCGGGAATTTCCGATCTCGTATCGGCAACCGAGCTTGGCACCTCGCCCACGGGCAACGGCAGACGCCAATCCTACAAGAGAAAGGCGTATGCCCGTATGACTAACACCTTCTTCTGTCCCGGCAAGGACAAGCTCGAGGACATGATTGCCTCGATCAAGCACGGATATATGCTCTTTGAAACAAACAACGGCATGGAGGATCCCAAAAACTGGCAGATCCAGTGCACCGCCGAATACGGCATCGAGATCGTGGACGGTAAGTTGACCGACAACTACGTTTCTCCCGTTGTGATGAGCGGAAGCGTGCCCGAGCTGCTCAAGTCAATTTCGATGGTATCGGACGATTTCCGCATCATCGGCGCAGGCGGCTGCGGCAAGGGATACAAGGAATGGGTGCGTGTCGCCGACGGCGGACCTGCCCTGAAAGTGAGGGTGAAGCTGGCATGATTGAGCGTATCGTAAATTTACTCAAGGCTGACCCGAGAGTCAGCGATTACAGAATCAACACCGTGGAGCGCATCTCCTACGAGCTCTTTTTCGTACACCGTGACCTCGAAACGGTGAGAAGCACCGAAACGGTTGACACCAAGGTAACGGTCTTTTCCGCGCACAACGGAAAGCTGGGAGACGCCACCTTTACGGTCTATTCCTCCTATACGGATGAGAAGATCGCCGAGGAAATCGACGTGACGATCAAAAAGGCAGAGCTGGTTGACAACGAGCTCTACGGTTTGCCTGCAAATGAAACGGGCGCCTTTGTCTCTGACTCCAACATGAAGGAGCTCGAGCTGCCCGAGCTTGCAGCCGAGATCGCGGATGCGGTGTTTGCCGCCGATTGCTATGAAAACGGCTCGATCAATGCGCTCGAGGTTTTCGTGTACCGCGATACTGTTCGCGTGTGCAACAGCCGCGGCATTGATAAGAGCGAGATCAAATACAGCGCAATGGCAGAGGCGATCCCCACGTGGAACACCACCGAGGAATCGGTGGAGCTCTACGAATGCCACAACTTTACCGAGCTCGACCGTGGCGCGATCAGAGCTGAAATCGACTCCAAAATGCGCGAGGTGCGTGACCGTTCGCTTGCAAAGAAGCCCGACGAACGCCTCTCCTGTCGCGTTTTACTTGCCGCGCCCGAGCTTGCCGAGCTCTTTGGCGAGATTTCGTATAATCTCACCTTTGCGGGGCTCTATAACCACTCCAATGCCTACAAGGTTGGCGATGCGGTTCAGAAGGACCCCACGGGCGACCGTCTTACGCTCACGATGCGCGGCAAAATGAAGGGCGGCGTGAATTCGGCTGCCTTTGATGTCGACGGATTTACCACGCGCGATGCATGCATCATCGAAAAGGGTGTGGCAAAGGCTTGCTTCGGCTCGGTTCGCTATGCATCCTACGTTGGCGAGGAGCCCACAGGAGCACTTCGTTGCACCGAGGTTGGTCTCGGAACGCTCGGAAGAGAAGAGCTGGAATCGGCGCCCTATTTCCGTTGCGCTTCGATGTCGGGCGTGCAGGTCGACGTTTACAACGACTATCTGGGCGGAGAGGTGCGTCTTGGCTACTATTTCAACGGCACGCGCGAAATCCCCGTCACGGGTGTTTCGATCAGCGGTAAGCTCAGCGACTGTCTTGCAGGCATGCGTCTGTCCGACACCGCAACGGTGTACGAGGACTACAAGGGTCCCGCCTTTGCCGCATTTGAGGGTGTGGAGATCGTTTGATCTCACACCAAATGAAAAAACGCATATACGTACCCTGTTTTCTGATAAAATGGGGCAGATCACGCAATAAAGAAAACAAAAAGGATTTACCATGTTAGAGTTTCAAAACGTATCGTATCAAACAGACGAAGGAAAGGTGATCCTTCGCAACGTCAGCCTTCAGATCAACGATCGCTTCGTTGCGGTCACGGGACCGAACGGAAGCGGAAAATCCACCCTTGCCAAGCTGATCGCAGGTATTTACGTGCCCACGTCGGGCAAAATTCTGCTTGACGGGCAGGATATCACGAATCTTTCGATCTCCGAGCGCGCCAATGCGGGCGTGAGCTTTGCCTTTCAGCAGCCCGTTCGCTTCAAGGGCATCACGGTCAAGGATCTGATCTCGATCGCATCGGGCAAAAAGATCTCGATCTCCGAGGCATGCGCCTATCTTGCCGAGGTCGGGCTCTGCGCCAAGGATTACGTCAACCGCGAGGTCGACGGCTCGCTTTCGGGCGGTGAGCTCAAGCGAATTGAGATTGCCATGATCAACGCGCGCGGCACCAAGCTCTCGGTCTTTGACGAGCCCGAGGCAGGCATCGACCTGTGGAGCTTCAACAATCTCATCGAAGTGTTCCGTAGCATGCACAAGCGCACGCAGGGCACCATTCTCATCATTTCGCACCAAGAGCGCATCCTCGACATCGCCGACAAGATCATCGTGATCGCAGGAGGCGAGGTGACGGCTTACGGCACCAAGACCGAAATTCTGCCCGATCTGCTCGGAACGCAGGCAGGATGCAGATTCACAAAGGGGGCAGAGGCATGATCGACGCAATTCAGAAAAGACTGCTTGAGCAGGTTGCCGACCTGCATGAGGTGCCGCAGGGCGCCTATTCGATCCGCATCAACGGTAATCTCCACGGCAAAAACGATTCCGAAAATATCACCATCGTGAAAAAGACCGATCAGCCCGGCATTGACATTTACGTCAAGCCCGGCACGAAAAACGAGAGCCTGCACATTCCCGTTCTGCTCTCGCAAACAGGACTCAAGGAGATCGTTTACAATGATTTCCACATCGGTGAGGACTGTGACGTCACCATCGTTGCGGGTTGCGGCATTCACAACAGCGGCAGCGCCGAGAGCGAGCACAGTGGTATCCACAGCTTTTTCGTGGGACGCGGTGCAAGGGTCAAATACGTCGAAAAGCACTATGGTGAGGGCGACGGCTCGGGCAAGAACGTGATGAATCCCACCACCGTTGTGGTGCAGGAGGAGGACAGCTACGTGGAAATGGAGACCGCGCAGATCAAGGGCGTTGACTCCACACGTCGCAAAACCACCGCAAAGCTTGCCGCAGGGGCTACGCTGATCGTGAAGGAAAAGATCATGACCCACGGCGATCAGTTTGCCGAAACCGACTTCACGGTCGACCTCGACGGTGAGGGCTGCGGCGCACACGTGGTGTCGCGTTCGGTGGCAAAGGACAAAAGCCGACAGACCTTCCTTTCCCGCGTGCGCGGAAACAACCGCTGCTCGGGACACACCGAGTGCGATGCAATCATCATGGATGACGCACAGGTCACGGCTCTGCCGCAGATCGAAGCCAATCACGTTGACGCGGCGCTCATTCATGAGGCTGCCATCGGTAAGATCGCGGGCGAGCAGCTCATCAAGCTCATGACCCTCGGACTCTCCGAGCGCGAAGCCGAGGAACAGATCGTCAACGGCTTTTTGAAGTGAGAATAGGATTAGAAGGATTAGAAGGATAAATATGCGGGGAGAAAACTTTTTGAAAAAAAGTTTTCTCCCCGCACCCCTCTTTCAAAAACTTTCCCGAAGGTGGATCAAGGTGTCAAGGGGACGTCTTTTGACTCAAGATATGGGTACTGCCGATAGGC
>CAJKPX010000020.1 GCA_905201895.1 uncultured Eubacteriales bacterium
GTATGGCGAAAAAGGGCTCTCTTAAAACCGAGTTCAACCTCTTCTGCCTCGGCTAGGGCTCATCACCGCAAGAGACGATCACGAGCTCGGGCGGATTGAAGATGCGAGGGATTGAGGTGTGATTGCTCAAGCCTCGGCTGATTACGCATCTGCCGTCGATTACGCCTGCGGTGTACTTGGGGAAGATGCCCTGCCCGGGGGCGTAAACGCCGCGCCCGAAGAAGCGCCATTGTCCGCCGTGCGCGTGCCCGGACACCGTGAGCTCAATGGAGGTCGGCTTGATATAGGGCACGAAATATTCGGGATGATGGCAGAGCAGAATGCGAAAGCCATCCATGCCTGCAAAGCGCTCGAGCGCCTCGGGGGCGGGCTTGCTTTCCGAGCCGTTCAGCCCCGAGGTCAAACCGCAAATTGTCAGGTCTCCGTGGTGCGCGCAATCGTTGTCGAGCAGAACTGCGCCCGTTTGTGCAATGCGTGCCCGAATTTCCTCGGAGATGGGCTTGGGTGTATGCTTGAGCCAGGGCTTGTGGCTGTGGTAGCAGCCGATTTCATGGTTGCCAAGCGAATAAAAGGTGGGCGCAATTTCGCTGCAGGTGCAGAGAAACGCGTATCCTGCTGCGTCGGGGTCCGAAAGCTGGTGGTCCTCCATCAGGTCTCCCGGAATCAGAATCAGATCGGGCGACTCGGCGCGAAGCAGCTCGGGCAGCTCCGACGGGATGACGCCGTGCGGGTCGGCAACAACCGCAAGTCGCAGGCGCTTGGGGGAGGAAATTGCATACCTTGTGATTTTCATATTGGAGTGCGGTTTTCCTTTCAATCGGATTCGGCATAGCAGTGCAACGGTCAGGATCGCCGTGCAGCAGATCAGGGCGCCCGCGGTGTCGATGAGAACATCGGTGAATGCGGAGGCTCGCTGATCGGCAAGCATCTGATGCAGCTCATCGGTGCAGGCATAAAGAAATGCGGCGGCAACCGAGAGCGCATAGCGTGATAGCAACGCGCCGCGCCACGTCAGAAGCAGGAGCAGGATGAGTGCACCGAGCGAGCCAAATTCCGCCATGTGCGCCAGCTTGCGCACGTAGGGGTGCAGCCACTCCACGATGCTGTCCCGTTCCGCGGGTGTTTTTTGTTCAAAATCCTTCACGGTCACCTGCGCCACCGCTTGCGTCACCTTTGAGCTGGTTTTGCCCGACTCCTCGCCGTTTTGCGCAGAGAAAAGGAAGATCACAGCCATGTTTGCCACGATCAAGAGTGCGAGGAGCACGCGGATGTAGACGATCCTTTTGATTTTTAGTTTGTTCCTATTTTTCATCGTTCCCTTTTTTCGTGCGTTTATGCATATCGTTTCTTACCTCTATTATCATATCATATGTGCGACGAAAAATCAAGTTCTTTTTTATGAAAAAATCAGGTGGAAGCATCTGATGCAACATTGCCCAAAGTGGCAAAAAAGGGGATGACTCAAATGCTAACGCATTTGGTCTCCCCTTGCAAATCACGCGGCAACGCGGATTCGGAACAAAAAAGACCTCAAACTAAGGAGACGTCCTCTAAAGGACAGTTTTTGCAATCTGTTACCTACCGACAGGAGACAATGAATTTCACTGTTGCTAAAAAACTCTAAAACACAAAAACCACAGATTGATTTTCTGTGGTTTTTGTGCTATAATAGAAGTGTGGATAAAATCTATGAGATTGTTAAACGAAGTGATACATCCGAATGACAAATAAGAATTTAACATAAAGGTATTTTTATGAAAAAGAAAATAATTATTTTTAGCGCAGTTATAATTACTATAATAGTTGTTGCTATACTCGTTTTGACAAATATGTTCACCAAAGGAGTAATTACGGGTAAACTTTATCGTGTCGATAACGTTTATGAAGAAATTTATAATATGGTCATTTCCGAAAGAAATGGATCTCAAACTATTCTCACTACCTCAATAGAGGGTTCAGAGGTTGATTATGACTTTGGATGCTTTGAACAAGTAAATATACCTGTAAATGATGAGTATGCTGTTGTTTTGTCTTTTGTTAACCAAGATGAATTAAATATTGTGTTGTTTGAAAACAACGATAAAAGACATGATGCTACTCGCTATGTATACAATTACCAAAGCAATACTTTATACGGTAATAGAGAGGAAGCTCATTTAATTGAGATTTTTATATCGCCTTATTATTCGTGGATAGGAAACGATGGAAAATTTGATCTTGAAAATAATGGAAATTACACGTTTGTATATACAGAATATCCTTTATCGCACGATTAAAAAGTTTACGTTATCAATTTTAATATTATTTGGAAAATTGGAATGCAAATCGATAGAAGCCTCCCTTGTGCAAAGGGAGGTGGCACGGCTTGCCGTGACGGAGGGATTGTAAAAATTAGATTTGACTAAAAACAATCCCTCACCGCCTGCGGCGGAGCTCCCTTTACACAAGGGAGCCTTTTCTTTTTGTTCGTCTATGACTTGTCAATTTTCCTGACAGGCACTGCATTTGTGAGCACAAATGCAAAAATACGGCATATCTCATTCGAGATATGCCGTATTTTTGAAAAACTGTCCTTTAGAGTGACGCTCTAATGTTTAAGGTCTTTTGGAGCTGGTGATGTGACTCGAACACAACTTCGGCTTCGCCTCGTAACCTGGTGCAACATTGCCCAAAGTGGCAAAAAAGGGGATGACTCAAATGCTAACGCATTTGGTCGCCCCCTGCAAATCACGCGGCAACGCGGATTCGAAACAAAAAAGCCCGTGTCGCATTGACACGGACTCTTTGGAGCTGGTGATGTGACTCGAACACACGACCTGCTGATTACGAATCAGCTGCACTACCGACTGTGCTACACCAGCATATTTTCTTTTCGTCATAACGTATCTATTATAACCGAAAAAAGTGATTTTGTCAAGATTATTTGCAAAAAAAGTTTTGTTATTTTACGTCTTTTTTTCTACTTTGGAAAAAAACAGAAAAAGCAGGAAAAAATTGAAAAATCTATTGACAAACGATTGCTTTTGTTGTATGATTGTATTAGTACAATAGAACAAGAAAGGAGCTTGAGAATGTCGTGGAGCTTTAACAACGTGGAGCCTGTGTCAATTCAGATCGCGCGACGGTTGCGGCAGGATATTCTGCGCGGACGTTTTCAGACAAACGAGCAGATCCCACCGGTGCGCCAGCTTGCATTTGAGGCGTCGGTCAATCCAAACACCATGCAAAAGGCATTGGTGAAGCTGGAGGAGGAGGGGCTGTTGCACACGCGCGGAACGGTGGGGCGGTTTGTCACCTCAGACTGTGAGGCGCTGGCACGTGCGCGGGAAACGCTGCGGCGTGAATCGGTGATCGGCTGGATTCGCGAGGCAGAGGCACTTGGCATGAGCCGAGAGGAAATGATCCGATATATCAACAAGGAGGGAAATTCATGAGTACACCTGTTTTAACCTGTACCAATCTATGCAAGTCCTATCTGGGCGGAATTCCCGTGCTCAACAATCTCACCTGCTCCTTTCCCGCAGGCAAGATCGTTGGGCTCCTGGGACCGAACGGATGCGGAAAATCAACGCTCATCAAGCTTGTGAGCGGAATTCTTGTGCCAAATAGCGGTGAGATCGAGGTCTGCGGCGAGCCTCGGAGCGAGGCGAGCAATGCGCTGATTTCCTATCTGCCTGAGCGCACCTATTTCAATTCGTGGATGCGCGTGGACGATCTGATCGCCTATTTTTCGGAATTCTATGCCGATTTTTCGGAGGAAAATGCACGGCACATGATGGCGGACCTCAAGATCGACACGCGCGCCAAGCTCAAAACGCTCTCCAAGGGTACGCGCGAGAAGGTGCAGCTGATTATGGTGATGGCACGCCGCGCCAAGCTCTATCTGCTCGATGAGCCGATCGCGGGCGTTGACCCTGCCGCGCGTGACTATATCCTGCAAACCATTATCGGAAACTATAACCCCGAGGCAACCGTGATCATCACCACGCATCTGATCCATGACATTGAGCCGATCCTCGACGAATTTGCCTTTATGGGCTTTGGCGGTCGTATCCTCATGGCGGGGAATGCCGACGCGGTTCGCGAGGAGCACGGAAAATCGCTCGACGAGCTGTTCAGGGAGGTGTTCAAATGTTCAAGAAACTCTTAAAATACGATATGGTCGCGGTCTGGCGCTTCTGGTGGATCCTTGCCCTGGGTGTGTTGGGACTTTCCACTGTTGGTGCATTCGTGCTGCGCTTCGTGATCACCTATATCGAAAATCCCAACTTTTCGTTTTTCACAACGATCGGCATCCTGTTCCTTGTTTTGTGCGGACTTGCGGTGTTTTCGTCCTATTATGCAACCTACATTTTCGTTTACCTGCGCTTTTACAAAAACTTTTTCACCGATGAAGGTTATCTCACCTTCACCCTGCCCGTGAGTCGCCGTCAGCTCTTTCTTTCCAAAACGCTCAACGCGCTCATCTGGCAGATGTCCCATATTTTCCTGCTGCTCCTCGCCGCTCTCATCGTTGCAACCTTTGCGCCGCCCCCAACCGACGGTGGGCTGATCAATCCCGTAGCGCTTTACCGAATTGGCGATTTTTTCAGCACCCTTTGGCGCGCGGTGGGCGGATGGACAATCGTGTATCTGCTTGAGGCTTTGCTGCTTGGCGTGCTCTGCGAGCTCTTTTCAATCGGTCTGATTCATTTTTGCATCACCATTGGTGCGATCATTGCCAAAAAGGCAAAGCTGCTTGCCGCCATCGGCATCTACTATGCCATCAACATGGCGTTCTCGTTTGCCGCGCAAATCTTCGGCACGATCTCGCTCATGATCCTGATCGAGGGCTTTGCGTACCGCATGCAGGGAATGTCACTCAATACCGAGCATCTTGTGCTTTCGCTGGGTCTGCTCGTGATTTGCGCGATGATGGGCGTTCTTGCAAGCCTGCTTTATTGCGTTACGCTCGACCGCATTGAGCGCAAGCTCAATCTCGCATAAGGAGGGAACCGTTATGACGAAATGGATGGAAAAACAACGCACGTTACGCCGTGTGACCCGTTCGGCGGCATTGCTGCTCTCACTCGCGCTCCTGCTCCTTGTGCTGGCATTGCCGATCTCGGCGTCGCCCGCATCGAAAAACTGGACCTGGGACTGGGACGATGATATCCTCACAGACGGAGAGGCAACCTATTCGCGCTTCGAGCTCCCGCTCGGCTATCGCATGCGGCCGCACACAATCTACGTTTATTTCAATTGGGTGGAAGGTCCCTCTGGGGAGAACTATGAGGTGCAATCCTACAAGCGTGACGGTGGAATCGTTTGGTTTGATTATTATGATTCGTATGACGATCACATTTTCGTTACCGATGAGGCGTATGATTCGCTGGAGGCGTTTTTTGACGGAGAAGCGGAAAATTTCTATCTTCATCATGAGGGTAAACGCTTGGAATACAGCGTTCCCGTCTCTTTTATCGAAGAGCTCGACAGAGCGGACGGCATGTCCGTTAAAACGATGGACGTGCGTGATGACCTCTACGGAGCCACTCGCTACGATCTGCGCGCCTATGATGAGAGCGGTACGGTTTGCTTTACCTACGGCGCAATCTATGAGATCGACGAGGTGTTCTACTACGTCAATCATCAGGAACTCGGCAACGAGCATTTTGACGCCAACGGCGAGTTCTCCTATCGCTCTGGAAGCGTGGAGGCAACGGTGTTGAGCGGGAAGACGATGAACAAGCTTTTCGCTTATTTGGACGCGCTCGAGCTTAGCACCTACAAGCCTACCTATTCCTATGAGGAAGGCTCGCTTTTGGTGCCCAGCCCCGACGATTATTCGCCCTTCCTCTTCTTCGCCTGCTATATTTTGCTCGGCTTTGTTCTGCCCATTGTGCCGCTGGTGTTCGGTCTCGTTCTGCCGCGCCGCGCGAAATGGGGCAAGCCGACCTATTGGTATGCAATGGCGATCGCCGCAGGTGCATGGATCGTGCTCGCGCTGGCACTTTTGATCTTGCTGCTGTAAGCGCGAATCGGCAATATCTGAAAAGAGAGGCGCACCCGATACGGCTTCGCATCGGGCGCGCCGAGGGTGTAGACGAAAGGCACGTGATTTGTCAGCTTGCACAGGCTCCTTAGCCGCTTTTCTCTTGTAGGAAGGAGGCGCAAGAGAAAAGCTTGCAAAAGAGAACGCCGATAGGGGAATTTCGCCCTCTGCGGAGGGCGAGGAGGGCTACGCGCCCTCCACCGCGCCGCCTTTTGAAAAAGGCGGGCGAAAACTTTCAGCAGCTTGACGCCCCCCGTTTTTTTGTCTAAAATTCGGCGCCCGATGCGAATTCGCATCGGGCGCGTCTCTTTTGCTTTTATTTTACAAACTTTTTGCGATAATCCTCGATCGCCTGCTCGATGATCTTTTCGGCTTCCTGTCTGCCGAAAAGCGTCTTGACGGCGGTCTGCTTGTTCTCCAGCTGCTTGTAGACCGTGAAGAAGTGCATGATCTCGTCGAAAATGTGTGGCGGCAGCTCATCAATCGAGGTGATGCCGAGATAGGTGGGGTCGGAGAAGGGAATTGCGATTACCTTGTCATCCATCTTTCCGTCGTCGATCATGCGCATCACACCGATGGGGTAAACGCGCGTGAGCGTGAGCGGATAGATCGGCTCGGAGCAGAGCCCCAGAACGTCGAGCGGGTCGCCGTCGTCGGCAAAGGTGCGCGGAATGAAGCCGTAGTTGGCGGGATAGTGCGTGGAGGTGTAGAGAATGCGGTCGAGCTTGAGCAGACCCGTGTATTTGTCGAGCTCGTATTTGCATTTGCTTCCCTTGGGAATCTCAATCACCGCCGTGAAATCGTTGAATTTGATTTGCGAAGGATCCATATCGTGCCAGATGTTCATAGCAATATTTCCTTTCTGATTGGGGTTGTTTTATTTTACGTAGTCAAATTCAAAGCCGTAGATCGAAACGGTGTGTCCGTCGCGGCAGCCCTTTGCCTCGAGCGCCTCAAACACGCCGCTGTTCTGAAGCACACGCTGGAAGAAATTGAGCGACTCGTAGTTATCAAAGTTGATCTGTCCCATGAGGTTGACCAGCCATTCGCCCTCCACGTAGAAGGTATCGTTCTCGCGGCGGATCACGGTTTCCTTGCCGCCGCCAACGTAAGCATCCTCGGGCGCATACTCACGCTCGTAGACCTTGATGGGGGGCAGGGCGCGCAGACGCTCGGCAACCAATCGGATCATTTCGTCAAGTCCCTCGCCCGTAGCCGCCGAAACGTAGAGCAGCGGAATGCCGAGCGAGTCAACGTAGGCTTCAAACGCATCCACGTCCACCAGCTCGCGGTCGAGCGCGTCGACCTTGTTGGCAATGAGAATCTGCGGACGCGTGGCAAGCTCGGGGCTGTAACGCTCGAGCTCAAAATTGATCTTTTGGATATCCTCGACGGGATCGCGACCCTCAAAGCAGGAAATGTCGACCACGTGGAGGAGCAGGCGGCAACGGTCCACGTGACGCAGAAATGCGTGACCAAGGCCTGCACCGTCGGCGGCGCCCTCAATGAGGCCCGGGATGTCGGCGGCAACAAATCCGCTCTCTCCTCCCGTGCGCACCACGCCGAGGTTGGGCGAGAGGGTGGTGAAATGGTAGTCGGCGATCTTGGGCTTTGCGGCACTGATGCGCGCAAGGATCGAGGATTTTCCAACGCTGGGGTAGCCAATGAGCCCCACGTCTGCGAGCATCTTCAGCTCCAGGATTACCTCGCGCTCTTCGCCCTTGGTGCCGTTTTTGGCAAACTGCGGAACCTGGCGCGTGGGCGTTGCGAAATGACGGTTGCCCCAGCCGCCGCGACCGCCCTTGCAGGCGATATAATCGGCGCCGTCGTCATCCGACATATCGTGGATCACCTTGCTGCTTTCGGCATCGCGGATCAGCGTTCCGGGCGGAACGAGAATTACCATATCGTCTGCCGTTGCGCCGTGGAATTTTCCACCGCTGCCGTTGCCGCCGTTCTGCGCCACAAATTTGTGCTTGTAGCGGAAGGCGAGCAGGGTGTTGGTGCCGTTGTCCACGCGGAACACCACGTTACCTCCGTGACCGCCGTCACCCCCGTCGGGGCCGCCTGCGGCTACGTATTTTTCTCGACGGAAGGAGACGGCACCGTTGCCGCCGTCGCCCGCCTTGATATAAATTTTGACGTTATCTACGAACATGTTTTCAGCGGGGAGCACCTTGTCGGAGTCCCCAAACCCCTTTCCATGCGTTGTGTGTGCAAGAATTTCGTTGGCTTCAAGCCGTCAAACGCCCTCGTCGCCCTTTGCGCGAACGATGATCTTGATGGGCGTTCCGTGGAAGCCGAAGGTCTCGCGCAGGCAGTTTTCGATGAAGCGCTGGTAGGAAAAATGGAACAGCTCCACGTTGTTGCAGAAGATCACGAAGGTGGGCGGTGCAACCGAGATCTGCGTCATGTAGTAGATCTTGAGGTGTCTGCCCTTGTCGGAGGGCGGCTGCACGCGGATCATGGCATCGCCGAGCACGTCGTTGAGCATACCCGTGGTCACGCGCATCACCGACTGATTCTGAACGTAGTTGATGCGCTCAAACAAGCTCTCGGCGCGCTGTCCGGTTTTTGCCGAGATATAAACGATGGGAGCATAGGGCATGTAGGCAAGCGCGGTGCGAATTTTGTTGTTGAATTCGTTTACCGTGTTGTTGTCCTTTTCGATCAGGTCCCATTTGTTGACCACGATGATGGTTGCCTTGCCCGCCTCGTGTGCGATGCCCGCAATCTTTTCGTCCTGCTCGGTGATGCCCGTGGATGCGTCGATCATCAGCAGACAAACGCTTGCACGTTCAACCGCCATATGAGCACGCAGAACGCTGAAATGCTCGATGCGATCGTTGATCTTTGCCTGGCGGCGAATGCCCGCGGTGTCGATGAAGGTATATTTGCCGTACTGATTGGTCACGTGCGTGTCAACGGCGTCGCGCGTGGTGCCCGCGATGTCCGAAACGATCAGGCGGTTTTGCCCGATCAGGCGGTTGACGATCGAGGATTTGCCCGCATTCGGCTTGCCGATCACGGCTACACGGATGCTGTCATCGTCCTCCTCCTCGTCCTCCCAATCGCCCAGCGCGTTCATGCAGGCGTCGAGCAGGTCGCCCGAGCCGCTGCCGTGGATGCTCGAAACCGCGATCGGCTCGGTTTCAAAGCCCAGCTCGTAGAATTCGTAGAATTCCATAGGGGGACCGCCCACGCTGTCGCATTTGTTGATGCAGGGCACGATCGGCTTGCCGCTTTTTTTGAGCATGATGGCAATGTCGCGATCATCAGCGGTCAGACCCGTACGCACATCGCACATGAATACGATCACGTCGGCGTCCTCCACCGCGATCTCTGCCTGCAGTCGCATTTGCTTGAGAATGATGTTGTCGGTTTTCGGCTCGATACCGCCTGTGTCGATCACGATCATTTTGCGGCCGCGCCATTCGGTCTCGCCGTAGATGCGGTCACGGGTCACTCCGGGGGTGTCCTCCACGATCGAGCGGCGCTCGCCGATCAATTTATTGAAAAGTGTGCTTTTGCCAACGTTGGGGCGTCCCACGATGGCGATAACAGGTTTTGCCATGATGCTTCCTTTCTGTGTCTGATAAAAGCCGTTGAGCGGCTCGGGTGCGCTTGCGTACCTGATTTTTAGGATCACTCGATCCCGAGCAGGGCGTGCAGGAATGCGGCACCGTCATTTTCCGAGGCGCGAACCTTGATTCCGCCGAGCCGCTCGGAGAGCTCTGCGGGGGTCATATCGTCGAGAAATACGTCGCCGTCGGCGCGCAGCATCACCGAGGGGAAGAGGAGCTCGTCCCCAAGCACCTGCCCCTTGAGCTGATCCGCAACGTCGCGACCTGTGAGCAGTCCCGCAACCGTGACGCTTTCTCCGAAAAAGTCGTTGCGAATGCGCCAAACGTTGATCTTGAGCCCCTCCACGTGCGCCTCAAGGCTGCGGCAGAGCGAGGAGATGTGGTCATAGGCTGCGTAGCCCGTCACCACCGAAACGTGGCGCGGCGGTCGGAAATCGGGGAGCAGATCATCCAGATAATCCAGCTCAAATTCAAATTCTCCGCGCATGGAGGTGAGCATTCCCACACCGTTCTCAATTTGGGAATAGTCCTCGTAAAATGCCTCATCGGGGAGCGGGAGGCCTGCTCGGATGTAGAATTCGTCGGAGCAATAAAAGAGGCGCGAGCCGTATTTTTGCAGGCATTGATCACCGAACGCGTTGACCTGTGCGATCACAGCGGCGGCTTCCTCGGGCGAGAACGCCTCGAGCGGATAGAGCCCCTCGCGGTACTTGGTGAGTCCCACGGGTACGATCGAGCAGGAGCGCAGGGCAGGGGCGTAGGATGCCAGGTCCTCCATTGTGCGGTCGAGCTCGGCGCCGTCGTTGAGCCCCTTGCAGAGCACGATCTGCGTGCAGAGTGCCAGCTTGGCATCGGCAAGACGGCGCAGGTAGGAGAGCACCTTGCCCGCGCGGTTGTTTTTCATCATGCAAACGCGCAGCTCAGGGTTGGTGGTGTGAACCGAGATGTTCACGGGGGAGATGTGCATGGTGATCAGGCGCTCAATGTCGGCGTCACGGAGATTTGTCAGGGTCACGTAGTTGCCGTGCAGGAAGGAGAGGCGGTCGTCGTCATCCTTGAAATAGAGCGTTTCGCGCATACCCGGGGGGAGCTGGTCGATGAAGCAGAACACGCATCGGTTGGCACAGGTGTGCTTTTTGTCCATCAGGGGCGTTTCAAATTCGAGCCCGATATCGTCGTATTCTCCCTTGGAAAGGCGCAGGGTGTATTCCTTGCCGTCGCGCGAGAGCGAGAGGGCGAGCGAGGTGTCGGTGAGATAGAACATATAATCGAGAACGTCGCGGATCTCATGCCCGTTGATCGAGATCAGAATATCCTCCGCGCGGATCCCGCATGCATCGGCAATGCCGCCTGCCGTAACGCGTTTGACCGTTACCATCCCCATCCTCCTTTCATTTGTCAGCAGACATACTTTAACATCTTATTATATCATATTTTGATAGGAAAGTCAACAAAAAATACACGAAAAGTTCGCGTGTAGCGGAAAGCGTGAAAAAGCAGGGAAACGGGCAAAAATATCAGGGGTGTCTCAAATGCTAACGCATTTGGTCGACACCCCCGACTTGCTTGATTTGTTTTGTTACCGATTTCCTCTGCCGAGCAGCTCGGAGAGGTTTTGATGCATGCGTGCAACGTCCCTTCGGGTGAGCACATCCTGCTCCGCGAGCTTTTTCTTTGCGCGATGCTCGGGCAGATATGCGATCACAGCCCCCGTAATCAGCCCAACTGTTCCCGCCACGAGAACCCCGCCAGCAACCGAGCGCTTGCGGCTTTTGTGCGTGATGCAGTCGATCAACCATGCGGTGGAAAGCGTGGCAAGCGCCGATCCTGCCAGCGTGTAAACCTGATTTCGGTTCATAGGGGTGCTCCTTTTTTCGGGATTTTTCTTATTTGCTCGTCATCTTGAGGTAGGCGTTGATAAAGCCGTCGATGTCGCCGTCCATCACCGCCTGAATGTTGCCGGTCTCAAAGCCCGTGCGGGTGTCCTTGACCAGCGTGTAGGGCATGAAAACGTAGGAGCGAATCTGTGCGCCCCACTCAATGTTGGTCTTGTTGCCCTGAATGTCCTCGATGGTCTCCAGGCGCTCCTGCAGCTTGATCTCCATGAGCTTGGATTTGAGCATGCGCATTGCGGTCTCCTTGTTCTGGAGCTGCGAGCGCTCGGTCTGGCATCCCACCACAATGCCCGTGGGCTTGTGCACGATGCGGATCGCCGAGTCGGTCTTGTTGATGTGCTGACCGCCCGCACCGCTCGAACGGTGTGCCGTGACCTCAATGTCCTCGTCGCGGATCACAACGTTGTCCACGTTTTCAAATTCGGGCATGACCTCGATCGAGGCAAAGGAGGTCTGACGTCTGCCGTTGGCGTCGAAGGGAGACACGCGCACGAGGCGGTGCACGCCGTTCTCGCTCTTGAGGTAGCCGTATGCATTGATGCCGTTGACCATCACGGTTGCGCTCTTGATGCCTGCGCCGTCGCCGTCGAGCCAGTCGGTGAGCTTGACCTGAAATCCGCTCTTTTCTGCCCAACGCGTGATCATGCGATAGAGCATCTGTGCCCAGTCCTGCGCCTCGGTTCCGCCCGCACCGGGGTGGAAGGAGACGATGGCGTTGTTTTTATCGTATTCACCCGAGAGCAGCACCTCAATTCTGCGGTGCTCCTCTTCGGCAGAAATCTCCGCGAGCTCGGTTTGAACCTCCTCAACGAAGGATTCGTCGTTTTCCTCAATTGCCATCTCTGCCAGAGCGATGGCATCCTCCAGGCGCGCGCAAAGCCTCTCATAGCCTGCAACCTTATCCTGCGCCTGCTTGATCACCTGCAGCACCTTGCTCGACTTTTCGGCGTTGTTCCAAAAATCCGGTGACTGCGTTTGCGCCTCCAGGTCCTTGAGGTTCTCCTTCGTTTCTTCAATGCGAAGAGACGATCCGAGCTCCTCAATCGACTCGCGCAGGGCAATCAGCTTATATTTTGCGTCTTCCAATGCAACGATCAAAGGGTACCTCCCACGCCGTTTGTCGGCGTATCTTTCTCATAGTATTTGTCAATTACATTTTATTATATCACGGAATACGGTTTCTTTCAAGAGTATTTTTGCATTTTTTTGGCGAAAAGCGAAAAAAATAAGGCTCAATTATCTATTGGTTGAACGCAGCACCCTTTGTCACGAAACGGTTACGAAAGGCAGACGCGGCGCCCTCGGCGCGCCCTGGGCTCGATATTCAAAATACAAGCTGCTTGATTGGGATGCCGAGATTGCGTGCCTTTTGGAGCTCGCAGAGTGGCTTTTTGCGCTTGTATGAGGGCAACAGCACCTCCGCATTGGCGTTCCCGTTTCGTAATACCAAAATAAAATCAAGATGCCGTCTCTGATCAAAAGGATCGGAGGCGGCACCTTTTTTGTATTCGCGTAAAAAGAACTTGACTATGGACGGCACTCATCCGCAGAACAGCAGCAGAAGGAGCCACAGGATCAGGTCGGAATCATCCTCGTTGCGTGCCAGCAGAAGGATCACACCGAGAATCAGAAGCTCATCAAAGCCGATTCCGTGTGAAAATGGAAAAGCCGATCCCAGCTTTCCGAATAGCGTATGCAGAGGGGCGGGGAGGTCACGGCGAGGGCGCTCTGAACGATCGGGGGCATCCTGTCCGTGCGTGTGAGTGACCGTTTGTGCAGCTTCGGGGTCCTCCCGCGGCGCCTCCCTGCGTTGTGGCAGAGCGCAGGCGAGAGAATCGGGAGAGGGCGGTGTGAGCGTTGCTCTGTCGTACGTGCTCCCACTGTCGGTCTCTGTGCGATCCTCGGCGGGAGTGGGGGGCGTTGGCTTGGCAACGTCGATCCGATGGGCGGCGGCGCCACCCGCCGCGCTCCCGCCCGTTTCCGAAAAAGCGCATCCGCCGTAGTTTTCGGGAACCTGAATTGGCGTATCGGAGCGATTGTGGTATCGTGAGTACATACGCGCCTCCTTATTTCAGCTGCGAAAAGACCGCTCCGAGCTGCGAGATACGAATGATCGAATCAATGGCGTCGCATCGCTCGGCGCAGAGAAAGGGCTTGAGCGCCAGCAGGAGATTGTTTCGGCACGCCTCGGGGGAGCGATTCTCGTGCGCGGAGGGCTTTGAAGGCGCTTGTGCGGCGAGCAGCGGCTTCATTACCGCGATGATTTGCGGTAAACGCTCCAGCATGGCGGGGTTGGACAGGACCGACGCAAGCCCACCCGGTATTCCCGCAGATGTGTCGCCGAGTAAAGCTGACGTCGCCGTTGAGGGCTCGCCCTTCACGCCTTCAGTATCGGTCGCGGAGGATACGGACGCCGCAGCATCGGCATTTTCCTTGCCTGTCGTCGGTGCGGAGAGTGCCGATCCCACGATCGACGCCACGCGTTGCAGTGCCTCGGGGTTGGATAGCAGAGTCGAGAGCAGGTCGGAAGGGCGGTCGGCGCTCTCGGAGGTGCTTGGTGCAGAGTTCAAAACAGTGCCTCCTTTCCACGTTCAAACGTTTTTCCGTCAGCTTCGGCGCTGACCGTTGCGGTAGGCATTGTAGATCTGATTGTATTGCTCGAGGTCAGCCGAGTCGGCGCTTCCGAGTGCCGAGCGGATTGCCGCAATGTTTTCGGTGTTGATCCCGAGGGTGGCAGGGTCGATCCCCGATTCCGAGGCGATGTTGCGAATCAGCTCTCCAAGCTGTTCGTCGTTCATGCCGAGCAGGCGGTCGAGCATCCTTTTGTCGATTTGCATGGCAGTTCTCCTTTTTCCAAAATCAAAATGAAGCTTCTAATGCAGTGTATGATTGATGAAGGGGAAATGTCAGAGCAACCAACCCGAAAAAATGCTCATTTTTTTGCAAATGCGTAGACAAACCGCGAAAAAAATGATATAATAACAGAGATAGAAGAAGCACCGTGCCTGCAATGTCGGCACGGATGTTTGGAAGGAGGACCTTGCATGAACGCCCTGATTTTTTCGGACTCTCACGGACGTGCGCGAGCAATGCGTGCGGCGATTGAGCGACAGATCACACCGCCCGACGCGATCTTTTTTCTGGGGGACGGACTGCGCGATGCAGAGGGGCTGGAGCTTGATGGCAGCGCGCTGTATGCCGTGCGCGGCAACTGCGATTGGTTTTCGGGCTATGACGATACCCCCGGCGAGCGCGTGGTGCGCTGGGCGGGGCTGGTTCTCCTGATCACACACGGGCACGATTATTCGGTCAAGAGCGGAGTCGGCTCGATTTTGCGCCGCGCGGCGGCGCTGGAGGTTGATGCTGTTTTGTTCGGACACACGCACGAGCCTCTTTGCGAGCGGATCCCTGCGGGCACCGTGGTCGGCGGATCGGCACTTTTGCGCGACCTGTGGCTGTTTAATCCCGGGAGCATTGGCATGAGCGGCTCCTTCGGCACGCTCACAGTGCAGGGTGGTACGCCTCTTTTTTCGCACGGATCGGCATAAAAAAAGAACCGCTTGATCCGCATGCATGCACACGGATCAAACGGCTTTTGATTGCAAACGGACTTAAACGGTTTCGGGCGTTTCGGCGCCCTCCTCTGCTGCCGCCGCAGCCTCGGCAAGTGCTGCCTCGTAGGATGCGATCACGGCGTCCTCCAGCATCCCACGAAACTGCGCGTTGATGGGATGTACGATGTCGCGGTAGCTTTCGTCTGGATTTTTGCGGCTGGGCATCACGATAAAGAACTTGTCGCGTGCGTTGATCACCTTGATATCGTGAACGGCAAGCTGACCGTCAAAGGTGACCGAAACGATTGCCTTCATAGGACCCTCGTCAAAGAGCTTTCTGACCTTAATGTCTGTGATTTGCATTTGTTGATCCTCCGTTTGATGTTTTACGTTTTAGTTTGTCATAATACAGTATAATATTTTTTTGTGACGGTTATTCAATGACAACGGGATATTTTTGTGAATTTCTCGGAGAATGTTTCGCGATTTTGCGAAAAAAGTCGCATTTTGGTTACAAAGTTTGCCTGGGCTTCATAGTATAAAATTGATCGGAGCCTTTTGGGGAGGGATATCTATGGCGATTGAAAATACACATTACGGTGCCGAGCGGATCGGAGAGCTGCTTGCCGATTGCAAAAGTCTCTTTTTCATCGGGATCGGCGGAATCAGCATGTCGGCGCTGGCAATGCTCTCGGCGCACGAGGGCTACGCTGTCGGCGGATCCGACCGCACCGAGAGTCGTCTGACGCGCGAGCTTCGAGAGCAGGGGATCAAGGTGTTCCTCGGTCATAACGCGGTGCAGGTTGATGCCTACGATGCCGTGGTCTACACGGTTGCGATCGGCGAGGACAATCCCGAATACCTTGCTGCTGCGGCAGCAGGCAAGCCGCTCCTCTCGCGTGCCGATTATCTCGGATATCTCCTCTCGCGCTTTCGCACGCGCGTGGGCATCGCGGGCATGCACGGAAAGAGCACCTGCACCGCTATGTGTACCGAGATTTTCCTTGCCGCGGCAGACCCCACCGTGTTCTGCGGTGCCGAGCTGCCCTCGCTTGGCGGCATGCCCTGCCGCATCGGGCACTCGCGCGAGCACGCGATCTTTGAGGCGTGCGAATATATGGATTCCTTTCTTGATTTTCCGCCTACCGTTGCGGTGGTGCTCAACATCGGTATGGATCATGTGGACTATTTCCACAGTATGGAGCAGATTTACTGCTCCTTCAACCGCTTTGCCGAAAAGACCGGGAAGGATGGTATTCTGATCCGCAGTGCCGACGATCCGCACAGCTGTATTGCCTTTGCCGACTACAAGGGGCGGCAGGTGACCTTTGGGCTTGGTGAGGACGCCGATTTTCGCGCGTGCGGGGTCTCCTTTGATACAAGTGGCTCGCATTTTGATTTTTGTGTGAATGGGGAGATGCTCTGCCGCATTGATCTGCAGGTGACGGGGATGCACAACGTCACCGACGCGCTTGCGGCAGCCACGGCGGCATACCTTTGCGGTTTGTCTGCCGATGCCATTTCGCGTGGGCTTGCCGCTTTTGCGGGGGCAAGGCGGCGCATGGAGCGCAAGGGCGTGCTCCCGAGCGGCGCGGTGGTCTACGATGATTACGCACACCATCCCGACGAAATCCGCGCCACGCTGGCAGGTGCGAGAAGCATGGGTTACGAGCGCATTCTGTGCGCCTATCAGCCCCACACCTTCAGCCGCACGGCGGGGTTGCTCGACGAATTCTCACAGGCGTTTGGCGACGCCAACCGCGTGATGCTTGTGGATATTTACGCCGCGCGTGAGGAAAACGTCTACGGCGTGACCTCCAAAACGCTTGCCGAGCGGATCGGGGAGAGTGCCACCTATTGCGGCTCGTTTGAGGCAACCGCCGAGGCGATCATGCATGAAGCACGCGAGGGCGACCTCGTGATCGTGATGGGTGCGGGCGACGTGTTCCGTGTGTTTGACCTGCTTGAGCTCAAGTGATTTTTGACAGGTGCAAGGAAAAAGACCGCTCCAAATGACATAAAAAAATCCCCACTTGTGCGAAGGCGCGAGTGGGGATTTTATTGTAGATAAAGAACGTGTTCATGGCAGAACAAAAAAACCTTCCACCGCTAACGCGGTCTAATTTGCTTGCAAATTTCTCCCGCTTACACAGGGGAGGCTAAAGATTAGTTTACCTATGAGTAAAATGATGTTTGAAGAAAAAGCGGCGTTCCAGCTCAATATAACCGCCTCCGTTTTGCCAGATGGAGGTTATGTTATTTGTGCCGCCCATCGCTTCTTCAATTTTGTCAAACCATCCGTTTGCAAACCATTCCCCCCACATTGGTCCAAAATTGGAATACTTTTTTCCGATAAACCGCATGGACGGTACTTCTTCTTTGAATACCTTAATGATTTCTGCCATTTTGTTTTTTCTTTTTATCAGAATAAACGAGTGAATTCCTCCGGATGGCTATTTCTCCATCGCTCCAATCGCCGCGCGGCGAAGGATGGCTGCCTGCTCCTCGGAGTCGGTGCCGAATGTGAAGGGGAGCCCTTCGGGGGAGCGGTCGAAGATCGCGATGAAGATGCAGAGCGCCGCGAGGGCGGTGCCTGCGGGGGAGGGATGCGTGCCGTCGGGATCGTAGAGGTTGATTTCGGGGTGGTTGCAAACGACATCATAAAAGGCATCTCCAACGTGCGCGACCCGCGCACCGATCGCCGCTCCCACCTCTCGGTATGCCCGTGCGATGACGTTTGTCATGCTCTCGGGGGTGAGGTTGTATTGCGTCAGCTTTGAAGACCCTGCGCGCCGTGCCCAGGTTTGATAGAGCAGGGGGATGGCGCCGTTTGCTTTGATCAGCTCATGCAGGCGCTTGATATCGGTCTCAAATCCCTCGCGGTCACGGATCGTGCGCAGGCTGTTATCCTGCAGAACGACGGCATCGTAGCGCTCGGTGGTGAGCTTCTGCAGTGCCTCGGCACCGCATGCCTCGTTTGGGTCGAGCATCTGCGCAAGAATGGCACCGCCCTTGGTGACGTGATCAATCCGCGCGTCGATTCCCGCAAGCGTGGCAAGCTCCGAGAGGCGGTCCCAAAGCTCGTTGTAGTAGGTGTAGCTGTTTCCGATCAGCAGGATGCGATACGTATTCGTTTGAATATCCATTTCATTCCTTCCTTTCTTTTCTTGCGTGCTCGCAGAGCTCTGCAAGCGGACATTCCGCGCATTTCGGTGCGCGTGCCGAGCAGACGTCCCGACCGAATTGCACGATGCGGTGGCAGAAATCCGAGCATTCGTCGGGCGGCAGGAGCCTGTCAAGGATGCGCTCAACCTTGAGCGGGTCCTTGAGCGACTCGGGATACATACCGAGTCGTCCGCAGATGCGGATGCAATGCGTGTCGGTGACAACGCCACCCTTGCCGAACACGTCACCGAGCAAAAGGTTTGCAACCTTGCGCCCTACGCCGGGGAACTTGAGCAGCTCCTCCATCGTGTCGGGAAGTTGACCGCCGTAGTCGCGCACGAGCATGGTGCAGGCGTCCTTGGTGTTTTGTGCCTTGACGTGGTAGAGCCCACAGGAGCGGATGTAGTTCTCGATCTGTTCAACCGACGCCTCGGCGAGTGCCTCTGGTGTGGGGTAGGCGGCAAAGAGCTCGCGACAGACGAGATTGACGCGTGCATCGGTGCATTGCGCCGAAAGACGCCCCATAATCAGCAGCTTCCAGGGCTCGCCGTCCCATTCGAGCGCACAAAGCGCCTCTGGATAGATTTCCTTGAGGCGTGCGACGATCTGTGCCATTCGGTTCTTTTTTTCTTTCTGCGTCATCGAGAGCACCTCACTTTCTTTTATTGATTATATCAAATAATGCGAAAAAAGTCAATCACACTTGCAAAAGTTTCAAAAATCTGTTATAATGAGATCATCAGATGAGAGAGGAGGAATGCGCGTGCGATTCACCGTGAAAAAGACACGCCTTGCCGTGCTGCTTTGTTTGCTTTGCGCAACGGCGGTGCTGATTTTTGCTCTGCGGCAGGGATGTGCCGATTGGCTTCTTGCGATTCTTCGTCTGACCGACCGCGTGTGTGAAATACCGCCTGCATTCGGCTCCTTTCATCTGTGCTGGCTCGTTGCGTGCGCAGTTCTTGCCGTTGTGAGCGCGATGATCGGACTCCGCTCCTCTGCAAGGCATACCGACTCGGTGCTGTTTGCCTTTGGCGTGGGCTTTTTCCTCCTGGAGGTCTACAAGCAGCTCTATTCCTTCTACGTCATTCAGGACCGCGTCTACGATTTCGGCTTTTTCCCCTTTCAATTCTGCTCGCTGCCGCTCTATCTGTGCCTGCTGCTTCCGCTTTTGCGAGAGGGGCGCTGCAAGGAGGCACTCCTGCGATTTTTGGTTCTCTTTGAAACGATGGGCGGCTGTCTTGTGATGACCTACCCCGCATTTTACGATCGTTTTTCACTCTGCATCCACACCATGCTCTGGCACACGCTCATGATCTCCCTGGGGTGCTTTTTGCTCTTTTCGCGCGGATACGGCAGGAGCTGGCGGCGCGAGGTGCTGCCTGCCGTGCCTGTATTTCTGATCTCGCTCGCCCTTGCCACGCTCCTGAACGTCCTTTTGCACCCGATGGCGCAGAACTCTCCCAATCCGCTCAACCTTTACTACGTCAGCCCCTATGGGATCACGCATTTTATCGTGGTTGGCGACGTGCGACGACTCTTTGGATGGTTTCCCGCGATCCTGACCTATGCGCTTCTGTTCATATTTGTGGGCGCAACACTTGTTTTTTTGGTGGGGTATCTCACCCGAATACTCATCTCTCTCGGCTCGACTCGAAAAAAATAAGAAAATTAGGAAAAAAACGAAAAAAAGACTTGCAATTTCAAAATTGATATGGTATAATGTATTGGTATAATGACTATGTATGCCCGAGAAGCTCGGGAAGAAAGAAAAAAACGGAGGTTACACATGGTTGTCGCGAAGTATATTATCGGAATCTTGATGATCCTTCTGGCAATTGGCTTGTCGATCATTATTCTGATGCAAACGGGTAAGGATAAGAGCCTTTCCAGCACGCTTGCAGGCGGAGCTGCTGACACTTATTTCGGTAAGTCGGGCGGATCCTCCAAGGATAAAATCCTGTTCCGTCTCACTGTTGTTGGCTCGATCGTATTCGGTGTTCTCACCACTGCTCTCACGATTCTGGTCCTGCAGTAAGCAATCAAAAAACACGGGCGATGGCGCAAAGGCGCATCGCCCGTGTTTTTTTTGTATTTCCGCAGAAAAGACGAGGGGCTGTCGACCAAATGCGCGATGCATTTGAGACACTCCGTTTTTCTGCAACGGGGGAGAAAAAAGGAGACCTGCACCGCGGTGCAGGTCTCCTTTTTGACGTTTCTTATTGCATGGATGCGAGAATTTCGCCGATGCAATCGGAAAGTTCAACGAACTGTGACACGTCCAAGCGCTCGCCGCGGATGTTGGCATCGTGACCGCAGGAAGTGACCGCCGCGGTGATCTGCTCGCGCGAAAGCTCGGAAAAGCCTGCTCCGAGCGCATTGATCAGGGTCTTTCTGCGTTGACCGAATGCCGCCTTGATGGTGCGGAAGAACAGCGCTTCGCTCCGAGGACGGTAGGGCTTCTCCTTGTGGAGTCGGATACGAATAACCGTGGAATTGACCTTGGGGGCGGGAACGAAGCGATCGGCGGGAACCGTGAAAAGCTTTTCGGCTTTTCCATAATAGGCGAGACCCGCCGTGATCGCGCCGTAGTCCTTTGAGCCTGCCTTGGCACAGAGACGGTCGGCAACCTCCGCCTGGATCATCACGGTGATATAGTCAAATGGCAGACCGCTCTCGAGCAGCTTCATCAGGATCGGCGTGGTGATATAATAGGGAAGATTTGCGCAAACAGAAACGGGACCCTCGGCAAAGGCGGGGGCAAGGAGCGTGTCGAGATCGGTTTGCATCACGTCCTCATTGATCACGCGCACGTTGTCAAATTCTCCGAGCGTATACTGCAAAACGGGGATCAGCCCGCGGTCGATCTCAAGCGAGATCACGCGGCGGTGGCGCAGAGCCAGCTCGGCTGTGAGGGTGCCGATGCCGGGACCAATCTCAAGGATCGTGCCGCCGAAATCGGTGCAGCACATGTCGGCAATGTCCTCCACCACCATGCGGTCGGTGAGAAAGTTCTGACCAAACTCCTTGTGAAAGGTCAGGTGGAACATGCTCATGATCTGCTTGACGGTTCTGATATCACATAAATTCATTTTGCGAATTCCTTTTCAACGTTGATAGGGGATACTTTTTTAACTATACTTTATTATATCATACTCCCAAACGCTTGTCAATCGCCTTTTGCTGCCTTGTTTTACTCTAATATTAGAATTAGAATTGTTATCATTCTAAAAAATGGAAAAAATTATCGAAAAACGATAAAAAGATATTGACAAACAACGATGTATGTGCTATAATCGACTCATCGGAAACGGTAAAAAACGGATGGGAGGAAAATCTGAATGCAACAAAAAAGCAACCGTATATCCATTCTGATCTCCATGATCATGACGGCGCTGCTCTTCTGTGCCCTGATCTTTATCACGTGGTGGCTGCCCGAGGTGGTTACGTCGCTCATCAACGTCAATGACAATCTCGGCACACGGGGGGAGATCACGCCGCTTCACAGGCAGCTCATTCTGATCGACGCCTACGTGATGCTGGGGGTCGCCTTTCTTGCAGTAGTGCTGCTCTTTGTGCTTTTGCTCACGGTTTGGAAGGGCGCGGTGTTCTCGTCCCGTGCCACGCGTACGCTCTCGGGTATCTCGCTTTGCTGCTATGCCGAGGGAGTTCTGTTCGCATGTCTCACCTATTATTTTCAGCTTGCACTCTGTGCCGCCATTGCGGTCTCTTTTATCGGGCTATGCCTGCGCGTTGTCAAAAACGTGCTTGAGGAGGCGGCGCGCATCAAGTCGGAAAACGACTTCACGATTTGAGGTGGCGCTATGATCCTGATCAATCTTGACGTGATGATGGCAAGGCGCAAGATGTCGCTCGGCGAGCTCTCCGAGCGCGTTGGCATCACGCTTGCCAATCTTTCGATCCTCAAAAACAACCGCGCCAAGGCGGTTCGCTTTTCCACGCTCGACGCGATCTGTCGGGCGCTCGACTGTCAGCCCTCGGATATTCTGGAATATATCCCCGATGAGGCCGACCCCACAACCGACACGAAAGGAGATACCTGATGCAGCCGTTTGAACAAAAGGACGAAAAGGGAAGCGTTCCTCCCCCCGAGTCCCCGTCGCAGTTCTATTACAGTGAAACGCCGTCCCCCTTCTCACACGTTCCTCCCTATGCCGAGCCGAAGCCTCCAACCACAACGCTTGACAGCATTTTCGCGTGGCTATCGCTTGTTGTCGGCTATCTTGCCGTGCAGGCAATGCCGATCGTTTCGCACACGCTCGGCGCACTGCTCGCAGCGTGGCTCCTCTTTCTGTTTTGCAGCGTTTATCTGATCCGCTCGGGGATCAAACCGAGCCGCTCGGTGATCCTCTTTGCAGTTACTGCTTGCTTCTGCTCGCTCGGTTGGATCACGGGCGCAAACCACACCGTTCAGCGCTTTCTCGCGGTGTTCGTTGTGTTTTCTCTGTTTTATTACGTTTACGCCGCGTGTGGGCTCTGCGGCCCCAAGCTTTTCGGCGGACGTACCGTTTTTCATGCCCTCTGCGCGATTTTTTCTCTGCCGCTCGGCTCACTGGGACACCTGTTCCGCGCGCTTCCCGTGCGTTCCTCGCGCGGTGCGGGACGTGTGATGCGTGCGCTCGGCTGGGGGCTGCTTGGGCTCGGTATTGCGGTGGTTCCAACCGCCATCATCATCGTGTTGCTTTCCTATGATGAGCAATTTTTGGGTCTGCTTCGCCGCATCTTTTCCTTTTCTCCGAAAAATATCGCAAGCATCCTGCTCGATCTGATTCTCGGCTTTTTGGTGGCGATGGTGCTTTTTGGCGTTCTTTTTGGTGCAAAATGGAAGCGTGAGAAAAACGGCGGAGAGGAGACCAAAACCAACCTGCCCACCTCCAACGTGCTGCCAAAGCCAATGGTCTGTGCCGCCGTGACGCCGATTCTCGCGGTCTACGTGATCTTTTTTGTCTCGCAGCTCGATTGGTATCTCTCTGCCTTCACAGGCGTGCTCCCGGGTGACCTGACCTATGCCAACTACGCACGCAGCGGCTTTTTCGAGCTTTGCATCGTGTGCGGCATCAATGCACTCATTTTGCTCCTGTTCAATCTTCTGATCAATCGCAAGGAGGGCGAGCGCGGCATTCTGCGTGCGGTTTATTCCGTGATCCTTTCGCTCTTCACGCTGGTGCTGATTGCAACGGCAATCGCCAAAATGGTTCTGTATATCGACTCCTATGGTCTTACCCAAAAGCGAGTCTATGCCTCCTGGTTCATGCTACTCCTTGCGGCGTGCTTCCTCGCGGTGATCATTGCGCAATTCGCGCGAAGAATCAGATTGGTGGCGCTTCTGCTTGTGATCTGCATTGTCTTTTTCGGCTTTTTGGTGTTGGTGGACATCGACGGCATGATCGCAGACTACAACGTGGACGCCTACCTCTCGGGCAAGCTGGAGACCGTGGACGTGGAGACCCTGGAGAAATACGGCGTTTCGGCGGTCCCTGCACTCTGCCGCATGGAGGAGGCGCTCGAGAGCAATGACGAGCCGAGCTCCACCGAGCGCGCATTTCTCCTGCGTATCCGCACGGCACTTGACCGCATTGCCGAGGGGCTGGAGGAGAATTCGGAGTCCTTCTTTGATTTCAACATTCCCACCGCGCGTGCAAGATCACTGCTTGCGGGACGCGAGAAAACGCTTGACTGAACGTGAAGTTTTTACGCTCTACCCGTAGAAAATGAATTGCAAAAAAGAGGCGTCGACCGAAAATCGGTTGACGCCTCGCAGATTGTAGAGCAAAGACGTTCACTCTGTCAGCTTGCACAAGCTCCTTAGCCGCTTTTCTCTTGCAGGAAGGGGCGCCGGAGAAAAGCTCGCAAAAGAGAACGACGATAGGAAAATTTCGCCCTCTGCGGAGGGCGAGGCGGCTTCCGCAGCCTCCACTGCGCCGCCTTTTGAAAAAGGCGGGCGAAAACTTTTTTACTTTGAGAGTGCGAACATCTTTGTCAGAAAAGCCGAGGCGTCGACTGCTTTTTGGTCGACGCCTCTTTTTTGATTTTTATTTATGATATTTCGTCCCCTTGATGATCGAAAAAGATCGGTAGAGAATCTCGAGCAGGAGAGGTCGCATGAGCTGATGGGGGAAGGTGAGCTTTGATACCGAGAGGCGAAGCTGACACGCTGCCTTGACCTCCTCGGCGAGCCCATGTGAGGAGCCGATCACAAGGCAAAGGCTTCCGCTCTCGGTGGAGAGCACGCTCTCCAGCCGCGCCGCCAATTCCTCGGAGGAGAATTGCCGCCCCTCCACGCAAAGCGCGATCGAATAGGATCGGGGCGGGATGGCGTCGAGAATGCGTCGCCCCTCGTCTGCAAGTGCCGCGCGGATTTCTCCCTCGGAGGGATTGTCCGAGAGGCGTGCCTCCTTGAGCTGCAAAACGGTGGGCTTGCAAAAGGCGCGCAGGCGCTTTTCGTATTCCGCAACTGCCTCGCACCAATAGCCCTCCTTGAGGTTGCCTACGGTGATAACGGTTAATTGAATCATAGCTGTACCTCCGTGATCGCGTCGGGCTGTGCCACACAGATGCGCACGCCGTCGTCCCCCACCGCGCTAAAGCATTCGTCATAGGCAAGCTCGGGGGTGTTGTTCTCCTGGCTCAAATGTGCGAGCATGAGGTCATGCGTGCCCGATGCGCAAAGACGTGCGGCAAGAGCGGCGCTATCGGCGTTGGAGAGATGCCCCCGTCGCGAGGAAATGCGCAGCTTGAGGTCATAGGGATAGGGACCCGTCATGAGCATGTCGGGGTCGTGGTTGCTCTCCAAAATCACCGCGTCGCATCCTGTGAGCGCCTCCTCGACCTCGCAGGATACAAAGCCGATGTCGGTGGCATATCCGATGCGCAGGACGCTGCCGTCCGCCCGTGTGATCTCAAAGCGGTAGCCAAGCGAGCCGCGGCTATCGTGCGGAGTGGGGAAGGAGGTTACGGTAATCCCCTCCACCTGCTCGGTGTAGAGCGGCGGATGGAGACAAAGACAGGGCGCAACCGAGGGCTCGTTTGCGAGCTTGTAAGCCGATGCACGCTGCACGTGGACGGGAATCGGATGCTTTTTGAGAAAGACGGGGAGTGCGCTCACGTGGTCACTGTGCTCGTGCGTGACAAAGATCGCGCGGATCGAATCGGGACAAACGCCTGCCTCTGCAAGTGCGGCGCAGAGCTTTTTGGCGTTTTTTCCTGCGTCGATCAGCAGGCAGGTCTCGTCCGCCTGCACGAGAAAGGCATTGCCCGTGGAGCCCGAATAAAGAGAGACGATGCGCACACTCATTGGAGCGCCCCCTGAATTTGCGGCCAGAGAAAGAGATAAATCAGGTCGGCGCCGATAGCGAACACGATGGGGAGGAGCAGGGTGATGACCCAGCGCGACTTGTGCAGGCGCAGGCGGCAATCCTCTAAAAACGCCTCCTTTTTGTCGAGCGGCATATCGTCGGGGAGCATGTCGGGGGTGGCGTTCTTGCCGACGAAGCCGCGGTTGTAGATCACGTAGCCGATGCCAAGCACCGCTCCTGCGCCGAGATAGACGTAGGGGATGAAAGAAAGCTGAAATTTCTCGGTCAGAAGAAAGTAAATCGCGATCAGGACGACCGAGTTGATCAGAAGATACGCGAGCATTTTTTTGTTATCGGATTTCAATGTTTCTTCTTCTTTCTGTTAGTTTAGGAGTCGAGTTCGACGTAAAACGCCTCGATCGAGAATACGGTGATCTCATCGCCCACCTTTTCTCCCAGATCAAGACGGAGTGAGGTGACCTTGCCTGTGTAGTCGGTGCCGTTGCCGAGATAGACCAGCAGGGTGACGGTGTTGTTTCTGCCCATGCCCTGCGGACCGAGCTTTTTGGTGTTTTTGCTGTTGAACACAAATGGCGTTTCTCTGCCCGATGTGAACGAGAGCGAGGAGGTGGCAAAATCGGAGCAACGCACGCGGATGCGGAGCGCGTTGTATTTGCCGGTTGCAAAAGAGGCGGGAATGGTAATATAGGAATCGGAGGCATCGGTAATGGTGTATTGGATCGACTTTGCCTCGGTTTCGGTAAAGGAAACGCCCCGTCCGTTCACTTGAATTTCGGGGGAGAGCAGCTCATACCCCTCGGGGAGCTTGCCGCGATAAGAGAGCTTGCGCGTGGCAGAGCCGTAGCCGTGAATGATATTCTCGGTCTTGAGGATGGCATATTGCTTGGCGGTGTAGTTGAGTCCCCAATAGAGGTTGAATTTATCTTCACCGCAGGGCCAGAGGAAGGTGGTTGCCCGGCATTCCTCCATCATGCGCAGATCCTCGTTGGTTACCATGCCGTGATGCGTGACCTGCATGAAGTCGCTCACAAGCTCCTCCTCGTAGGTTTGGAGTGCCCAATCGGTGCTCTCCGCGCCGCTGTCTGCCATGAGAAGGATTGATCCCTGATCGTTTTCCACACGCGAAATGATTGAAGTGTTATTGAAATTCACGGGGACGCCGTCTATATAGAGAAGATCGGAGGTGTAGAGGATCTGCAGCTCCACGTCGGCAAAGGTAAAGACTTGTCCTGCATGCACGCTGCAGAGCTTGGTGCCGGGCAGGCGATTTTTCATATAGGTGAGAAAGGTTGTATTGAAATAGTAATCAATTCCGTCCCAGCTGGTGCCATAGGAGAGCAGAACGTCAGCAACCTCGGGATTGATCGGTGCGTTGAGGACATAGTCGAGCTGAACGGCGGCGCGGTAGGTGTTGTTGCCGAAAAAGCTGATGAACCCGCCGTAGTGATCACTGTGTGAGTGGGTCAGAACCCACGCACGGATGTGGATATCCGAGGTCTTTCCGCTCAAACGGCAAAGCTCGGCGTAAATTTCGGGTCCTGCGGAGGAAGTTCCCGAATCAAAAATCAGAAAGCTACCGTCGGCAAGCTGCATGATTTCACACATGCCCTCTCCCGAAAGCCCGGGCTGGGTAACGGTGGTCTCGCGGATCGCATCAAAGGGCTGGTTTTGCGGCGGGAGATTGTTGGCACCGCTCGCCGATTCTCCGATCGTCAGGTCTCCCCACTTGCGGCGAAGGAAGAGCGTGACGTAAGCATCCTCCTTGACATAGGTTGCGGACAGGGTGTTTTCGGTGGCTCTGTTGCAATAGAGGTCGTAGCCCTGATCCGCAAAATAAGTGCATGCCTCGGCAAAGGATGTGTCGGTTTGCTTACTGTAACGCGCATTGCGCGTGCCGTCGCCGCAAATAAAGGTTTTGGGAGTTCCTTTGGGAAGCTTGCCCTCGATGCTTGGGGAGGTCGTGCCCCCGTTGGGATCGGTTGTGGTAGCGTCATCGGAGGTTGTACCATTATCCGCGGTCGTTTCTTCGGTGGCATCGGTATCGGTTACCGTGCTGTCGAAGGGTTCATCAGATGGTGGATTCTGCGTGGGAGTGCAGGCGGAGAGCAGAAGGGATAGCAGCAAAAGCCAAAGGAGGATGATTTTCCATATCGGTTTCATAGAAGCATATTCCTTTCTTTTGACAAAAGGGGACGGCTCCGCGTTGGCAGAAACCGTCCCCCCGATTTATGTAGATCAAATCTTAACCGCACCAACGGGACGGATGCGAAGCACCATGCAACGGCCCTCGCCGAATGCGGCATCCATCACGCGGCGGAAGTTCTCAACCTCTGCCGTGGGAACGAACGCCTGGATCGTGCCTGCAAAGCCGCCGCCGTGCACGCGCCATGCAGCCTTTTTGCCCGCAAGCGTTTGCTCCGCCAGACAGAGTGCGAGCGAGAGTCCCTGCTCACGCACGTTTTTGGTGGTGTATACGTTCTGCAGATAGCAGAAGGACGAGCGGCCCGATGCAATCACGCCCTCAAAGAAGCTGTCGAGGTTGCCTGCCTGGAGTGCTGCCTTCTGTGCGGCAACGCGGCGGTTCTCAGCAAAGAAGTGCAGGGCGCGCATCACGGCACGGTCACCCAGCTCCTCGCGCAGCTGCGGGATCGCGGCGATCACGGCGCTCTCGTCGGTCTCGCGCAGAACGCGCTTGCCGAGTTTTGCGGCAACGCCCTTCATCTCGGCGGGAACCGATGCATAATCGTCGGTGAGGTCGGCGTGGTTTCCACCCGTATTAACGATACAGAGGTTGTAACCTGCTGCGGTGATGTCGAAATCAACCTTCTCAATCACGGGCTTGGTGGGATCGGCAAAGTCGATGGCAACGATACCGCCAACCGCGCATGCAACCTGATCCATCAGACCGCAGGGCTTGCCGAAGAAGCGGTTTTCTGCATACTGCGAGAGCTTTGCAATCTCCACGTTGTCGATTCTGCCGTCATTGTAGATATGATTCAAAATGTTTCCGATCATATCCTCAAATGCAGCGGAGGAGGAGATACCCGAGCCCTTGAGCACGTTGGAGGTGGTGTAGGCGTCAAAGCCGCCAACCGCATAGCCGTCCTTTCGGAATCCTGCTACCATACCTGCGATCAGCTCGTCGGAATGCCCCTCGGGGTTGGTACGGGGCTCGGTGAATTCGTTGATGTTAACCACGTCCTCGTCAAAACCTGCGCTCTTGACGCGGATCACGGGTTTGTCGCTCGGAGCGGCAATCGCAATGATGTCGAGGTCGATCGAAGCAGCGATCACGCAGCCAAAGTTGTGGTCGGTGTGGTTACCCGAAAGCTCACTTCTGCCCGCAACCGAGTAGAGTGCAGCGTCACGGTCGGTGCCGTAAAGCTTTGCAAATTCGTCAATCGCAGCGGCGTAGCGCGCCTTTTGTGCCTCGAGCGCTGCTTCACCGTAGATATACGTCAAACGCGCGTCAAACTGTCCGCCCAGAACGGCGGCCTTTAATTCGGTGGTTTTCATAGTTGATATTCCTTTCATGCAAGCAATGCAGTTTCTGTTTTTTTCGTTACAATTATATCACACTTTTGCGATATAATCAATGCTTTTTGAAAATATCTTTGACAAAAAGGGAGAAAACTCACTCCAGATAGAGCGCGTCGGCGTTGAGGAAGGAGTGGGCGCTCATGCTCGAATCGGTGGGAATCAGACGTGAGGCGCCGCATTTTCGGCAGGTGACCAGCACGCCGTCATCACGGATATCGGCATCGTATTGACGCCCGTTTTCGCTCGGATCGCACTTGCAATGGATCTTGCCCTCGGCATCCATATCGTTGATCACGAACATCACGATTTCCAAAATCTGCGGATCGGTCAGTGTGCCCTCCTCGCTTTGTAGTTGTGAGAGGTCTTTGACGCCGCTCTCCTCAAGCAGCCGAAGCAGCTCCAGCTCGCTCTCTGCAAGCGCCGCCTTTACCGTGTTCGTCTCTCCGAGAAAGGCGAGATCAAGATCGGAATAGGGACAGGAGAGCGTGAAGAGCTCCTTGTTGAAAAAGACCGTGGAGCTGAGTGTGAAGCTATGCGGCTTTGCGCAGATCAGGCAGGGAACGGTGAGACGCACTCTGCCGTCGCTCGAGAGCACCGCCGTCAGCTCGCTTTTCTGGCAGGTGCATTTGAGCTTTATCATATCCGCGGAGAGCGAAAAGACGTTCACCGCGCTCATAATTCCCGCGCCGCAGGCGGGGCAGCGGTAGGCAAGGGTGGTTTGTTTTGCGTCAAGTACCATTGTCAATTCATCCTTTTCATCGGTTTATTTACACATCATTATATTCTGCGAGACACAAAATGGCACGGAATACTCCATGCCATTTTGGTGTTTGTAATTGGAATCAAGCCTTGGTTTGTGCGGCAGTCGTCTCCTCGGTTACGTCGGGAGTGGGCTGACCGAGCTTGTTGAGGTTCGACTCGTTGACAGTGTATTTCTCTGCCAGACCGTCTGCCCAATCCTTGAGCTGCTCGGTGACATAGTTGGTCTTTGCAACGCTTGCCCACTGTTCAGCCTTTTCGGAGAAGACCACAACGAATGCGCTCTTGCCGTCCTTTGCGGTGACAACAGCGGTATCATTCGCCTTGCGATCATCCGAGAAAAGCCACTTGTGGAGTTCCTCGTCGAGTGCCTTTACGGTTTCTTCCTTGATGGCGGTGGAAACGACCGCATTGGTCGAGTCGAGCGCCGAGAGAGCGTTGAGCAGGTCGAGGTCGGTCTTATCCTTGATGGTGTCGAGTGCATCGGCAGCCAGCTTTGCAAAATCGTCCTTGGAGTATTCCAGATAGCCGCCCTTTACAACGAGCTCGGTATCGAGATAGAGGGGCTTGTTGATCACCATGTAAACGTTGTAGGTGTCAACCTTCTTGTCGCCCTCACCCGTGGTGGTCTTGAAATACTTGGTGTCAAACTCTGCGCGTGCGGAGGTGAAGCCCTGATCCTTCACGGTTTCGGAAATCCATGCCTCAAAGGTATCTGCCTTGGGCTCGGAAACGTAGCTCTGCGTCTTGGTGGTGGGGTATACCTTGTTGAGCGAGGTGGTCAGGTCATCGATGATGCGGTAGTAGGTATCACCGTAAACCGTCACGAACGAAACGTCATACTTCTTATCGGTGATCTCCGAAACGTAAATCACGTAGTAGGTGTTGCCGTCATTGGTGATGAGCGTGTCGCCCTTCTTCACGGATGCGGCGGTTGCAGCGCTGATCACTGCCTTGGGAAGCTTGGAGGAGGAGGACGAGGATGCGGTGATGCCCTTCTGCTCGGATGCGTTGTTTGCCTTGAGAATTTCGGCAATCTTTGCGTCCTTTGCAGTCAGCTCAGCCTTGAGTGCGTCTGCCTTCTCGGATGCCTTCTTGTAGGTAACGGTGGGGTAGGTGGGCGTGTCCTTCTTGGACTCGGTGATATAGGTGATGATGTTTTCCTTGAAGCTGTTGTCACCCTCGTAGCTCACGCCATCCTCAAAGGGATAGAACTTGAGGCGGATGCTTGCCTTTTCGGTGCTTGCATTGCCGTTGGTAACAGCAGACATGTAAACGAGGAGGTAAATACCGTCGTCAACCGCGATCACGGTCTTTTCATACTGCTTGCGGTTCTTGTTGAGAATCCAGGATTTGATCGAGGCATTGTCCTTGAGGAGCTGATCTTTTTCCGTGTATTCCTTGAGCGCCTCCGCACCCAGCTCGTCGAGCTTGTTGGTGAGGGTCTTTGCGCTTTCGGTGTCGGTCATCGCGGAGATCGAAGCGAGCACCTCATCTGCGTTTGCGGTTACGGTGTACTTATTATATACGGTCTTGTAGTTGTCTGCAAGATGGTTGGAGAGCACGAGTGCCTTGAATTCCTCTGCGGTCTTGCATGCAGCGAGTGCCTGTGCGATTGCTTCCTTGTCGGCAGCAAAGGTAAGGTAATCAATCTTGTAGTAATCGTCGGGGTTCTCCTCGCGGAAGTTGATGAGGTCCTCGAGCTTGGTGGCGTTCTCAAATTGCACCTGCATCACAGAGGTGTACTTGGTGTAGAGTGCTACCAGCTCCAGAGCGGCACGGATATCCTTTTCCTTCACGCCGTTGCCGAGGTTATCCTTGAGGAATGCGTCGAAGGAGTTATAGCCGAAGTTCACCTGCATCGTTTTGAGCTCGGTGATCGTTTTGTTGATGCTTTCCTGCTCATCAGCGCCGAGCTTCACGCCCTTGCGTTCAGCCTCGTCGCAGACTGCAACGTAAATCTTGAGCGACTCGAGAATGTCGTCCACGCAGTCACGCAGAGCCTCGTCGATAGAAATCTTCGAGAGCAGCTGTGCGAAGGTGTCGGGGTAGGTGTGGCTCTTCACCAGACCTGTGGGGTCCTCCTGACCGTAGTAGGTGCAGTAGTACCAATGGTAGTACCAGGTGGAATATTGCTCCTGCCATGCAAGATAGGTTGCCATGGTCTGGGTAACGTTAAATTTGCCGGTTTCGCTCTTGAAGAGGACGCGGTTACGCTGGATGATACCGCTGTTAAATAATGCGGAGGCAACGATGCCCACGAGGATCACAACCGCAAGCGTCAGCGCGATTACCGAGCCGAGCCACTTGGGTGCCTTTTTCTTTTCCTGATACTTTGCAGGATTCTCCCACCTGTCCTGCTGGTGGAGTTGTCTGTTTCTGCTTCCTTTTCCCATTGTTGGGGTATCCTTTCTGTTTGTAAATTGTATTACCGTCGATATCATCGACAGCACCTTCCAACATTATAACTTTTTAGTATGAAGCACTTGTGTCGCAAATATGAACAAATGCTAAACTTTATGTGTTTTATAAATAATATTGGAGAGATTAGACGTTCATGATCACGGGAAGGATCATGGGCTTGCGTTTTGTCTTTGCGTAGAGATAACGGGTCAGATCGTCCTTGACGTATTTCTTGAGCTGCATACGGTCAACGCGACCGCCGCTCTCAAGTCCGTCGAGCAGCGCTTCATAGGCGATCTGCCGAGCCTCCTCCATCATTTCCTCTGCCTCGCGGACGTAAACGAAGCCGCGCGAGACGATATCGGGACCCGAAACGATCATGCGCTCCTCGGTATCAACCGTTGCAACCACAACGATCAGACCGTCCTGTGCCAGGTGGCGGCGGTCACGGAGCACGATGTTGCCAACGTCGCCCACGCCGTAGCCGTCAACCAGAATTTTGCCTGCCGGAACGGTTCCGTTCCAGCGAGCGCCGTCGGCGTCGATCTCAAGCACCTTTCCGATCTCGGAGAGGAAGATATTGGGTGCCGCCATGCCCATATAGCGCGCGAGGTCGCGGTTTGCCATGAGGTGACGTGCCTCGCCGTGGATCGGCATGAAATAGCGCGGCTTGGTGAGTGCCTGCATGAGCTTGAGCTCCTCCTGGCAGGCGTGACCCGAAACGTGCACCTCAACCACGGCGTCATGGAGCACCTCCACGTCGTTTTTGGAGAGCTCGTTGATGATGCGTCCAACCAGCTTTTCGTTGCCGGGGATTGCACTCGCGGAGAGGACCACGAGATCGTTTGCGTCAAGCGAGACCTGCGAGTGATCCGAGAATGCCATGCGGTAGAGTGCCGACATCGGCTCGCCCTGACTGCCCGTTGTTACGAGCGTGAGCTCACTTGGCTTGTAGCGCTTGATTTCGTTGATGTCAACCAGAACGCCTGCGGGCACCTTCATATACCCGAGCTCGATTGCCGCGCTGACGATGTTGAGCATGCTGCGTCCCGTGATGGCAACCTTCCGTCCGTGACGCGCGCTGGTGTCGATGATCTGCTGTACGCGGTGTACGTTAGAAGAAAAGGTTGCGATGATGATGCGCTTTTTCTTGTGCGTGGAAAAGATATACTCAAGCGACGCGCCAACCTTGCGCTCCGAGGGCGTGTTCCCGGGGCGTTCGGCGTTGGTGGACTCACACATGAGCATCAGAACACCCTCGCGTCCCAATTCACCCAGGCGCACGATGTCCATCATCTCGCCGTCGATGGGGGAGGTGTCGAGCTTGAAGTCACCCGTGTGCACGATCGTGCCCAGCGGTGTGCGGATGGCAAGCGCACAGGCATCCGCGATCGAGTGGTTGACGTGAATGAACTCCACCTCGATCGAGCCGACCTTCACGCGGTCGCCCGCATTGACGGGGCAGAGCTTTGGGGTATGGGGAAGCACGTGCTCCTCCAGCTTGTTTTTGATGATTCCGAGCGTAAGAGGTGTTCCGTAAATCGGGGGATTGAGCGTGCGGAGCAGATAGGGCACCGCGCCGATGTGATCCTCGTGTCCGTGGGTCAGAAAGACGCCTCGCAAACGGTCCCGATTAGACTCCAGATAGGTGATATCGGGGATCACGAGGTCGATTCCGGGCATATCGTCATCGGGAAATCCGAGACCGCAGTCCACCACAATCATGTCGGATTCGTATTCGATTACCGTCATGTTCTTTCCGATCTCGCCCAAGCCTCCAAGAGGAATGATGCGGATCTTTCCGCTCGGCTTTGCTTTTTTCGGTTTTCTTGGCATTGTAAATTCCTTTCTCAAAATTAGGGGGGTCAATAGGGGAGTGCTGCCGCGCAAACGGTGCATGCCGTGGGGCAAGCCTCCCGAAAAAATAACGAGCTCTGCCTCTTTTTGGGCGCAACAAAGAAAGCCCCTCAACAGGCAGAAACGAACCCATCAAGACCACCAACACGCACACGCGGTCAAGCCAAGTCCGTTATATGATATTCGCAAAAACGCACTCCGCCGCAGACGATCGACGCTCGGCGAAGCACGGTAAACGGTCTCATATCGCTTTTCGTATTATACCATGCTTCTTGGAAAAAGTCAATAGGCGTGCATTGCTTTTTCCCGATTTGCTGAAAAATTTACACAATTTTCACTCAAAGGAGCAGGAGCAGCACCACGCCCGCCGTCGCGGCGATCCCCGAGATCAGACCGCTCAAAAAGAGCAACCATCCGCGCCGCCGTCCTCCTCGTCTTACTCTACCCGACTCGGGCTCGCTCTGCCGCAGGATGCGATTTGCCTCGCGGATCATATCGTTTTGTGTTTCGCGTCCGACGGGGACCTCACGCCGCAGAACGAAATATGCCTCGTCGAAATAACGGCTGTCTCCCGTTCGGATCACGATCATTTGCTTTTGCGCACCTTTGAGCACCTTTTTATCCTCCAAAAATGATTCTTTGAGATAGTATTTGCCTCTTTTTTCTCAAAAAAACCAGATTCTGCACAAAAAACAGGAAAAGAAGATACAAAAAAGCATCACGGCAAGGGCTGCGGGGAGGGCGTAGCGCGTGCGGCGGATGCCGACCGACGAAAAATAGACGGCGATCACGTAGACCACGGTATCCGAGGAGGCAAAGATTACAGATGCGCAGAGTCCTGTGAGACTGTCGGGACCAACCGATTCGAGCAGACCGTTGAACGCTGCGGTAGAGGCGCTTCCCGAAAAGGGACGCGTGAGGAGCAGTGGGAGGAGCTCGGCGGGGAGCCCGATGCGCTCGGCGAACGGGGAGAGCAGACCCGACAGAAGGGAGACTGCTCCCGAGGCGTTGAGCATTGAAATCGCAACCGTGAGAGCAACCAGCGTGGGTAGAAGCGCCACCGCCGTTTGAAGCCCTTCTCGTGCACCTGCGGTAAAGGCGTCGAAATAGCTGCGCCTGCCAAACAGCATGATGCATCCCACCAAAGCCACTGCGGCGGGCATGGCAAGGGCGGCGAGGATATCAATCACGGCGTGCCCTCCCGTGTCTCCGTGTGTGTGAGCGCTTCCCATGCGCGCCGAGGGCGGCGGTGAGCAGCAGGGCGAGGAGCGCGGAGAGCGACGAGGCGATCCAAACGGGGATCAGGATCGCATAGGGGTTGGCAGAGCCTGCGGCGCGTCGGAGCGCGAGCAGATTGGCGGGGAGGAGTGTGATCGGCGCGGTGTTGAGTACGGCAAGTGTGATCTGCTCTCCCGATGCGCGGGTTTTGTCGGGGTTGTGTCGCTGGAGCTTTTCCATGGCACAAAGGGCGAGAGGGGTTGCCGCATTGCCGATTCCGAGCAGATTGGCGGACACGTTGGCGGAAATCTCCTCGAGTCCCTCGTCGAGCGCGGCAGCCATGGGAAAGAAGGGGCGCAGGACGGGCTTGAGCAAGCGAGAGAGCCGTTGCATCAGCCCTGCCTCGGAGAGCACGCGCATGAGTCCGCTCCACAGGCACATCATCCCACCCAGTGAGAGAATGAGCGTGACGGCAGACGCGGCACCGTCGATCACGGCGTCCGCCATTTGCGTCGCGTTTCCGTTCAAAACGCCAAATAAAAACGAGATCAGACAGATCACGCCAAAGATTTTGCCGAGCATCGTGTTTTTTCCCTCTCTTTCGATTTGATTTGTCGATTGATGTCGGATGGTTTTTCTAAAAAATACAAATTTTTCCATATTTGGATATTGACAGACAGAAAAAAATGTATTATAATATAGACGTCGAAATAAAAAAGCAACATTCTGTCACAAAAAGATGAAAAAACGATAAAAAGGAGAGAAACAATGAAATCAACCGGAGTTGTCAGAAAGGTTGACGAGCTGGGTCGCATTGTGCTTCCCGCGGAGCTTCGTCATAGCATGGATATTCACATCAAGGATGCACTTGAGATCTTCACAGATGGCGATCGCATTATTTTGAAGAAATACCATCCTGCCTGCGTTTTTTGCGATTCGGCGGATAACGTGATCTTTTTCCGCGAGAAGCGTATCTGCAAGGAGTGTTTGGAAAAGCTGAAAGCGGAAATGTGACGTTACCCAACTATATGACGGTGTATCCATAAAAAGAACGGGG
>CAJKPX010000021.1 GCA_905201895.1 uncultured Eubacteriales bacterium
TCAAGCGCACCGATGCGACCGCGACATTTCACGGTTTGGATGCCACCGTCGGTTTTTGCCGCAATGCCAACCGAATCGTAGCCGCGATACTCCAGAACCGACAAGCCCTTCGTGATCTTCGGGACGGCGTTTGCCTGCCCCGTATATCCGATAATTCCACACATAGTAAATTCCCTGCTCGAAGGGGGAGAGTGGCGCTCTGCCCCCTTCCCTTTCTTTGAATTTGGGTACAACGAAAAGACCCTCGCCCAAAATCGCTTTTTGGGGACGGAAATTTCGTTTGTATTGCTTTTGGCAGGGATTGTTTTGCGGTTACCCGCATATTTGACCTGCTGTTGACGATGCCGTTGGCACCGGAGAAGCATCCGCCGAATCCTCGATCACTTCTCACCTCGTTAACCGCTCTCAATACCGTTCCGAGAGCGGTCTGGCGCTATCGTTTCCCTGATTTTCGGGAGGTTATTCTTCTGATGATTGCTTGAGGCGCATTTGCACGCTTATTGCGGTTGCTTTTGGACGATACAGTCGCGTGCCTTGTAAATACTGTTCGTCGGGACGTATCCGCGCACGGATGAGAGCGGATAAACGTTGGAGCATCTGCCGATCACCGTTCCGGGATTGAGGACGCTGTTGCATCCCACCTCCACGTGGTCACCAAGCATGGCTCCCATCTTTTTTCTGCCCGTTTCGATCCGTTCACCGCCAATGCGGATGGCAACGGGGGTCTTGTCGCTCTTGACGTTCGAGGTCACGGCGCCCGCACCCATATGTGCGAGATAGCCGAGGATCGAATCGCCTACGTAATTAAAATGCGGAACCTGCACGCCGTCGAACAGAATGCAGTTCTTGAGCTCGGTGGAGTTTCCAACCACCGCGCCCGCTCCGATGATCGCAGAACCGCGCACAAAGGCACAGTGACGGATCTCGGCACCGCTGCAAACGATGCAGGGTCCGCCAAGATACGCCGTGGGAGCCACCGTTGCGGTCCTTGCCACCCACACGTCACGTCCGACGCGCTCGTATTCCTCCTCGGGGAGCGTGGGTCCGAGCTCAAGGATAAACTCCGAGATCGACCCCAGCGCCTCCCAAGGATAGGTAAAGCGCTCGAGGAGCGGATATGCAAGAGAGTGCTCGGGATAAGCGTAAAGCGACGAAATTTTCAGGCTTTCCATCTTCTTCTCCATATCTTGTGTTCTTGCTTTGGAATTCAATCTCCGAAAATTGACTGCGATCAGGCAAGCCCCTCGGCACGGATCACCTCGACGACCTCTTCGGTCAGGCTCGCGCAAAGCCCCTCGGTGGCAGCCTCTACCATCACACGCACAACGGGCTCGGTTCCGCTCTCGCGCAACAGGATACGTCCGTCCTTCCCCAAACGCTCACGCACGCGCTCCACGCTCGCCTGCACTGCCGCATTGCTCCGCACCGCCGCCTTATCGGCAACGCGGATATTACGCGTGACCTGCGGGAGCATGCGAACCGGCTCTGCCAGCTTGGAAAGCGGAAGCTTGGAGGCAATCATCGCCTCCATGAGCTTGAGTGCGGTGAGAATGCCATCACCCGTAGTGGCGTACTTCGAGAGGATCACGTGTCCCGATTGCTCACCGCCCAGACAATGCCCGTTCTTTTGCATGTTCTCGTAGACGTAGCGGTCACCCACCGTGGTCTGCTCGTAGGCAATACCCGCCTCATCCAAGGCACGGTAAAGCCCGAGATTGGACATGACGGTGGTAACAACGGTGTTGTTGGCAAGCGCATCTCCCACCTTGAGATAGCTTGCAAGCACGTAGAGGATGTGGTCGCCGTTGATCACGCATCCGTTCTCGTCAACCGCAATGCAGCGATCGGCGTCACCGTCAAAGGCAAAGCCAACATCAAGCCCGTTCTCGCGAACGAATTTTGCAAGGACTTCGATATGCGTCGAGCCTGCATCCTGATTGATGTTGAGTCCGTCGGGATTGGCGTTGATGGTGTGGGTCTTGGCACCCAGCGCGTCAAACACGCTCCTTGCAATCATCCATGCGCTTCCGTTTGCGCAGTCGAGCCCGACGCGGAATTGCTTGAAGGAATAGCGCGAGAGCGAGATCAGATAGCCGATGTAGCGGTTTCTGCCCGCTGCATAGTCAACGATCTGTCCGAGCTCTGCCCCCGTGGCAAACGGAATATCGGGCGTTGTGATGCCCAATTTTTCCAGATGTCCGTCGAGATAAAGCTCGATTTTTTCGATCGTTTCATCGTCGATCTTCTCCCCACTTGCGTTGACCAGCTTGATGCCGTTGTCATAGAAGGGGTTGTGGCTTGCGGAGATCATAATTCCGCAATCAAAATCGTCGCCGGCAACGGCATACGAAACACTCGGCGTTGTGGTGACGTGCAGCATATAGGCATCTGCTCCCGATGCGGTAAGACCCGCAACGATCGCATATTCAAACATATAGCTGGAGCGTCTGGTATCCTTGCCGATCACAGCACGCACCTTATGCGTTCCGTTCTTGGCATAATACCATCCCAAAAACCTGCCGATCTTGTAGGCATGCTCGGATGTCAGCGTGACACCGGCCTCCCCACGGAAGCCGTCTGTGCCGAAATATTTTCCCATTTTGTTATTTTCCTCCGTTTTTGTGTTTTGCGCCTCACGAAAACAGTCACAGAAAATAGCCTATTCATAATTATAGCACAAAAGAAGCAAAATGTCAATCAGAACATGCGTCTTCTCGCACCTTTTGCTCCTGCCACTTCCTGTTCAAGCCGGAAAATCACGGAAAAAACACAAAAAATGGAAATACAAAGTGAAGAAACGCCGCAATTGCTCTGCATTTTTTGAAAATGCGCGGTGCGAATGGTCAAAATTGTGAACAAATCGTAACCTTTTCAAAAGTATATTGAAAAACGGAGTAAAAAAGTGTAAAATATATACTGGGTGACAAGGTGGACTTTGCACCCAAAGGATCGAAAAAAATAATAATTACATAAAAGGAGCAAAACAATGACCCAAAACAAGTACGTTCTGAATTGGATCAAGGAAATGTCCGATCTGGTAAACCCGGACAACACCGTGTGGATCGACGGCAGCGAGGAGCAGACCGAGGCTCTCCGTGCCGAGGCTTGCAAGACCGGCGAGCTGATCGCACTCAACCCCGAGGTTTATCCCAACTGCTATCTGCACAGAACCGCCGTTAATGACGTGGCACGCGTGGAGAACAGAACCTTTATCTGCACCCGCACGAAGGAAGATGCGGGCAACATCAATAACTGGATGGATCCTCAGGAGTGCTACGAGAAGCTTTCCAAGCTCTACAAGAACTCCTACAAGGGCAAGACCATGTACGTGATCCCCTACTCCATGGGCGTGGTTGGCTCTGAATTTGCAAAGATCGGTATTGAGCTGACCGACTCGATCTACGTCGTTCTGAACATGCTGATCATGACTCGCGTTGGTAAAAACGTGATTGAGGCACTCGGCGATTCCGCTGACTTTGTAAAGGGTCTGCATGCTGTTGCAGATTGCGACGAGGAGAAGCGCTACATCTGCCACTTCCCCGAGGACAACACCATCTGGTCGGTCAACTCGGGCTACGGCGGAAACGTTCTGCTCGGCAAGAAGTGCTTTGCACTCCGCATCGCTTCCTACCTCGGCCGCAAGGAGGGCTGGATGGCTGAGCACATGCTCATCCTCGGTCTCGAGAATCCTCAGGGTGAGGTCAAGTACATTGCCGCTGCATTCCCCTCCGCTTGCGGTAAAACCAACCTCGCAATGCTCATTCCTCCCGCAATCTACAAGAACGCAGGCTACAAGGTTTGGACGGTTGGTGACGATATCGCATGGATCCGCGTTGGCGAGGACGGCAAGCTCTACGCTGTGAACCCCGAGAACGGCTTCTTCGGCGTTGCTCCCGGTACCAACGAGCACTCCAACTACAATGCGCTCATGACCACCAAGAAGAACTGCATCTTCACCAACGTTTGCCATGACCTCGACAACAACACCGTTTGGTGGGAGGGCCTGGACAACAATCCTCCCAAGAACGCTCTCAACTGGAGAGGCGAGCCCTGGGACTACACCAAGTATGACAAGGCAGACAAGGTTGGCACCTCGGGTGCACATCCCAACTCGCGTTTCACCGCGATGGCTGCAAACTGCCCCTGCATTTCCTCCGAGTTCAACAGCCTCAAGGGTGTTCCGCTCACCGCAATCATCTTTGGCGGCCGCCGCGCAAAGACCGCTCCGCTGGTTTATGAATCGCGCAGCTGGCAGCACGGCACGTTCGTAGGCTCGATCATGGCATCCGAGACCACCGCAGCTGCTGCAGGTGCAGTTGGTGTGGTTCGCCGCGATCCTATGGCAATGCGTCCCTTCGTTGGCTACGACATGGGCGACTACTTCGCACATTGGCTCAACATGGGCAAGAAGATCCCCAACGCCCCCAAGATCTTCCACGTGAACTGGTTCCGCACCGATGCCGAGGGTCACTTCATCTGGCCCGGATTCGGTGACAACATGAGAGTTCTGATGTGGATCCTCGCTCGCTGCGCAGGTGAGGTTGACGCTGTGGAGACTCCCATCGGCTTTGTTCCGAAGGCAGAGGACATCAACATCGAGGGTCTGGACGACGTTACCCTTGACACCGTTCGTGAGCTGCTTACCATCGACAACGCAAGCTGGCTTGAGGACGTTGAGAACATCAAGGCGTTCTATGCACAGATCGGTGCTCGCGTTCCTGCTGAGCTCTATGACGAGCTGGCAATTCTCGAGGCAAACCTCAAGAAATAATTGATTACTCTTTTCGGGGGTGTCTCAAATGTCAAATTTGAGGCACCCTTCTCTTTTTTGAAAAAGTAAAAAAACGAAGCATTCTCTGCGGTAAAATGTAAAGCCATGCTCTTTTCAAAAAACTTTTGGTATGATATAATAAAGATGGTATACATCAGGACACTAATTTAAGGAGACTTTTTTCATGCAGAATAACGTTATGATCAAACTGAATGCCGAGCAATACCGCGACAAGGTTTATGCTTGCTGGCTCGGCAAGAACATCGGCGGCACGATGGGCGGTCCTTATGAAAAAACACGCGAAATTCTCGATATCAAAGGTTTTTCCACCGCTCCCGGGGTTCCGCTTCCCAATGATGACCTCGATCTGCAGCTCGTTTGGCTCCATGCCGTTGAGCAGATTGGTCCCTTGGCAATCAATGCCATGACGCTTGGCGAATTCTGGTTGAGCTTCATTCCGCCGCACTGGAACGAATACGGCATCGGCAAGGCAAACATGAAACGCGGTCTGCTCCCGCCTCTCTCGGGTGACTACGTAAACGATTGGCAGCATTCCAACGGCGCGTGGATCCGCACCGAGGTTTGGGCGTGCATGACCCCTGCCTGCCCTCATCTTGCCGCAAAATACGCCATTGAGGACGCGAAGGTTGACCACGGCTCGGGCGAGGGCACCTATGCTGCCGCATTTGTTGCCGCCATGCAGTCGGCTGCGTTTGTAGTGAGCGATCTGCGGCGCTGCATTGAGATCGGTCTTGCCGAAATTCCCGAGAACTGCCGTATGGCAGACAGCATCCGCTTTACAATCGAGTGCTATGACAAAAAAACCCCCCCGATGGAAACGCGCAACCTGATCCAACAAAGAAACGCCGACATCGGAACAGGTTGGTTTGAGGCGCCCTCCAACGTAGCCTACGCCGTGCTCGGTCTGCTCTACGGCGAGGGAGACTTTAAGAAGTCGATGATCACCGCGATCAATTGCGGCGACGATACCGACTGCACCGCAGCAACGGTTGGTGCAATGATGGGTATTATGGGCGGCATGAAGGTAATCCCCGAGGATTGGCGCGCATACATCGGCGACGAGATCATTACCATCTCGATCAACCGCGGCGACGTTTGCCGCAACGTTCCCCAGACCTGCACCGAGCTGACCGATCGTGTGACCGCACAGGCCCCCCACGTGCTGTTCCAGAACCACGCACACACGGTGATCACCGACGGTGAGGGACTTTTGCCCGAGGGTGACGTTGCTGCTGCCCTGCTTGCAACCTGCGACCGCACTGTGATCTCGGCTCTGCAGCCCTACTCGATGCACTTTGACCACACCTTCATCCATGCCGACGTGGTGCTCGACAGAGCCCCCGACATCGCCCCCAACGGCGAATGCCGCGTGAAGGTGACCTGCACCAACAATTGGCGCGTGTTCGACAAGAGCCAATACAACCTCACGCTTCGCTGGCTCCTTCCCGAGGGCTTTACGGTTGAGGGTGGCAGACAGACACTCCACCTCCCGCGTCACAGCGCCTCGCACAGCCCGCTTGCAAACTGCTCCACCGAGTTCACGCTCCGCGCAGGCGAGCGTGTGGCACCCGTGAACCGTTGCGTGCTGGAGATCGTTGGCGAGGGTCGCGCAATGCCCCTCTATATCCCGATCACGCTGCTTGGTTAAAAATAAAGACGGAGAATTGCAACATTCTCCGTCCTTCAGGTTGTAGACGAAAGGCACATGATTTGTGACATTAGATAAATATGTTTATTTCGCTTTTTCTTTTGACGAAAAAGGCGCAAAAGAAAAAGCTTAGCAAAAAGAAAAGCGCCGAAAAACAAGGTTTTTCGCCCTCTGCGGAGGGCGAGGAGGGCTACGCGCCCTCCACCGCGCCGCCTTTTGAAAAAGGCGGGCGAAAACTTTCAGCAGGCTGACGAAACCCGTTTGTTTTGTCTACAGTCGAAGGACGGAGAAATTCAACATTCTCCGTCCTTTTTTTGATCACTCTGCCATGTGCAGAATTTCCAGAATCGCGTCGCGTCCGATCGGAGGGATCGAAGCGAGATTTCCGTTTGCATCGCATCCGTGCTCCACAATGTTGTCGGCAATCTTTTCGATGTCCTCGATGGGAATCCCCGCAGCGCTCAAGGTGTGCGGTGCGCCAACCTCATCCATGAAGGCGATGAAGCGCTCTACTCCCTGCTTTGCGACATCGTAATCGGTCAGGCCCTTGCCGTCAACGCCCATGACGTTGCGTCCGAAGGTGGCAAATTTTGCAGCGCATCCGTCATCAAGCGTGCACATATAGCGGAAGAAGGAATCCATAAAGATCGAGAGCGTGACACCGTGGGTGGTGTTATAGAGTGCAGAGAGCACGTGTCCCATTGCGTGCATGGGCGTACCCGCATTCAGACCCGACTGAATATAGCCGTTCCATGCAAGGGTTGCTGCCCACTGCATATTGGCGCGGTGCTCCACGTTCTGCGGATCGGCAAGAATTGCGCGAAGCTCGGACATAATAGTAACGAGCAGTCCCTCGTGCAGGCGGTCCTGCAGGGGCGAGTTTCTGTCACCGCTGAAGTATGCCTCAAAAATATGCGACATCGCGTCCATCGCGCCCGAAACGGTTTGGAATCGCGGAAGTGTGCAGGTCAGCGCAGGGTCAACGATCGAGATTTTCGGGAAGATCACGGGGGTGGAAACATAGGTCTTTTCCTTGGTTTCATCATTGGTTACAACCGCAATGCAGTTCATCTCGCTGCTCGTTGCAGGGAGCGTGGGGATCATAACGGTGGGCAGAGTTTGGTTGGGAGCAACGCCAACTACGCGGTCCTGGTGCGTGACAAACATCTTCCAGGGGTCGTCACCGTAGAGCACACCTGCTGCCACTACCTTGGTAGCATCCATTACGCTACCGCCGCCAACGCCAACACAGAACTCAACGTTTTCCTTTTTGCAGAGTGCAATCGCCTCGCGGATATGAGAAAGCAGCGGATTTGCCTGCATGTGATAGTAGGTGAACACCTCAACGCCTGCCTCGCGCAGAGAGCTCTCAACTGTGTTGAGCAGATCGGCAAAAAAGCCGTGCTCCTCATAGGATACGACAAGCGCGCGTTTACCAAGCCCTGCAGCATAGTTGCCAACCTTTTTGGATTCTCCGTTTCCGAAGATCACACGAACGGGATTATAAAGTTCAAAATTTTGCATGATCATTCTCCTTTTCATCAGATATTACTATCATACCATATTTCGTTTGATTTGTCAAGCACTTGTTGTCCGATTTTGTTGTTTTTTCTTTTGTTTATTTGTTTTTTGTGATAAGTATTTACAAAAAAAGAAAAATGTGATAGAATAGTGACGTCAAAAATTACGTGTGAAAGGATAACGCACATGAAAAATTATATCATTCCCGAGGGCGGTCGGTTTTACCGCGCCAATCTGCACTGTCATTCCACCAATTCCGACGGTGAGCTTACTCCCGAACAGATCAAGGATATCTATAAGACGGCGGGCTATTCGGTTGTGGCATACAGCGACCACAACGTGCTGATTGACCACTCCGAGCTCGATGACGCAGAGTTTCTGACGCTGACCGCGGTTGAGATTGACGTAAACAAAAAAGGGGAAAAGTGTATGGCATATCGTCCCTGCTATCACATCAATTTCTACCCCGAGGATCAACACAACACCACCCTCCCCTGCTTCAATCCCAAATACGTTTGGGGAAAACGCACCGATCTGCGCGATGCGCAGGCATACATTGGAGAGCCCGACTACCACCGCGACTATGAAAACATCAACGATCTGATCAACACCTTTGCCGCTCACGGCTTTATGGCAACGATCAATCATCCCACCTGGTCGCTGCAAACCATGGAGGACTACAAGAATCTCGACACCACCAACGTTTTCGCGATGGAGATGTATAACCACAGCTGCTTTGTGATGGGATGGGATGAGATTAACTGCCACATCTATGATGAGCTACTCCGCCGCGGAGATAAGCTTTTCTGCACGGCAACCGATGACAACCACAATCACGCGCCCATAGGAACAGCCGATTGGGATTCGCTCGGCGGATTTGTGATGATCAAGGCTCCTGAGCTGACGCACAAGGCGATCTATGCGGCTCTTAAGGCAGGCAATTTCTATGCCTCCACGGGTCCGCTGATCGAGGAGCTCTACATTGAGAATGACCGCCTGTACGTCAAGACATCGCCCGCGGCAAAGATCACTCTCACAACCGCGGCACGTCAGGCACGCGTTGCCTACCCCAAAACCACGCACACCACCATCACCAAGGCGTCCTTTGGGCTGGATCGCACCTATCCCGGCTACATTCGCGTGACCGTGACCGACGAAAAGGGTCGCATGGCATGGTCTCAACCGATCTGGGGTGAATTTTCGGGAAGAACATAAAAAGCCGACAATCCTAAACAAAAAGCGGGTCTGCACCAATTTTGTGCAGACCTGCTTTCGATTTTATCAGGGGCGTTATTGCAGCTCCATATAGAGCATATTGATACAGGGGCGCGTCATCGTTCCGACAACCGAGTTAGAGATCGTTTCGTTTCCGCCAACCTGTCCCCAAACCGTAATCACGTCACCTGCCTTGAGGTTGATCGCGTTTTTCTGTCGAAAATCGTGAACAAGGAAGGAGTAGGTCTCACCGTTCTCGGTAACCGTACACTCAAAGAAGCGCGGGTATGCATAGTCGGCATAGTAAGCGTATTCATCCTCCCATACAGCCTCGACTGTGAAGGTCATGGTAACGTATTCCCCGTTTATGCCGTCGGGGTCACGCCAAACGGTGGCGGCAGAGAGCTCCTCGCAGCGCGCAACGTATTCCTCCCTTGAAAGGTCAACGTTAACGGGAAGCGTATAATCCGTGAAAATATCCATTGCGAGTCCCCAAATGATTCCAAACAGACCGCCGAGAATATACGGCAGAAGAAGAATCACGGTGGCAAGAATCTTTCCGGAACGCTTCCATGGACCTGCCCATGCCAGGATCAGACCGATGATGGGCTGCACAAAAAGCATGAGAATGATGAACCACGTGGAAAAATACCACGGCACGAATTGCACGCGACCCGACGTGTGCTTTTCATACTGCGGATTCTTTTTGACCTTGACAGGGCGACGCTTTCCCGCTCGCATCTCCTCGGGGCATTCGCGTCCGCAGAGCGGACAGTTATCCGACGCAAAAAAGGTTTCGCAATCGGGACATTTATTCAATTCGGGATAGTCTCTTTCATCCTCAAGCGGCATAAGGCTCACACTCCTTTTTGAAATAAGGTCTTTTCAAAGCTGCAGCGTTCGATCCCGATCGGAGGAACGTGCGAAAAGAAATCGGTAGAGCAGATAGGCAAAAACGGCGGCAATTGCTGCATAAAGGAAGGTGCAGGTACGCTCCCCCGACGCCCAAACGGTTGGCGAGAGTCCCATTGCGATACGGGACGCCACACCGACTGCAAGAAAAAACACCAAAAACAGATAGGTTTTCGTCTCGCGGATGACAACGCGCAGCGCATATAAAAGCAGGATCAGAAGCAGCACGAAAAACAAGAGCGGAAGCCATGAGATGGGATCGCTCAAGGTGGGCTCCGTTCCCGCCTTCCCCACTGCCGCGCGAAGCATGCGAATCGGCAGGACGACACTCTCGAGAGGCCCGCCAAGCAGACCGCAAAGGAGAGACACCGCAAACGGGATCGCGGAGAGAATACGTGCAACAATTCCTCGGCTTGCTCTGAAAACGGCAAGCGCAAGAAGCAAACAAAAGCCCGTGACAAATACGTTCAAGGTCAAAAAGGTGGTTCGTATCATCGAGGAAAAACCGATCTCAAGCCTTTGCAAAAGCGAAAAATCGGAAAACTCGGGAAAATTCGCCACCGTTTCGAGTTGCACGCGATTCTGATTTCCCGGGCAGGTGAAGGTAAAAACCAGCATCAGCGCACAAATCAGCACGCCTGCCAAGGAATAGACGTCGATGCGTCGATTGAACATCATGCAGCAGGCGCTCGCCAGACACACCGCGAGCAGAACGGCACACGCCTGCTCCGAAAAGGCGGCAAAAAGCAGCGCACCAAGTGCCACACCATATTCCCATACGGCAACCTGCCGTCCGAAAAAGAGCTTGACCGTCGGCGTCATTGCCCAAAGGCAGGCGCACAGAGGCCAAAGATAATTGAGCGTGGTTGCCACGTAGCCAACCTCATAAAAAACGCCAAGTGGGAAGAAGAAAAAGCTGACAAACAAAATCCAATTCTTTGCCGCACTCTGCTCGGGATTCCACAGGCGGTTGAGTGCAACCGTGGAAAGAATACAAACGGCGGCATTGGAAATGCGCCAAAGGATCGGAAAGCGAACGAACAGGATCAGGAGTCCCTCGATCACCACGCGCGACGACCAGGTTTGGTATCGCTCGACCAAAAAGCCCAGCCAATTTTGCGGCGTTGCAAGATCTCCTGCCAAAATTTGCATAAACCAAGCGTCATCGGCACGGTCGGTGGGCAGAAAGAGGTGGGCGAGGATCACAATGCCCCAAAGCAGCCATAACGGGAAGCGGGGGGCACCGATCAGAGTGCGTCCCCGTTTGAATATTCCCTTCATGTCAACGGTCCTTTTCCTGATCGGACGATTCGTTTTTCACGATATAGATCGGGCGATTCTTGATCTCAAAATACATGCGAGCAAGGTATTCGCACACCACGCCGAGAGCAATCAGCTGCAGTCCCGTAAAGGTGGAAGCTACGAACACAGTCGACCAGATTCGAGCCAGCGAATCTCCGCACAGAGAAGCGATACCCTGCGCTACAAGAATACCGATTGAGAAAAGCCAGCATAGCGCGCCGAGCAGGATCGGAATGCGGAGCGGGACGGTGGAGAACGAAATGATGCCCTCCAGAGAGTAGAGCAGGAGCGCGCGGAAGGACCATTTTGTCTTTCCCGCAACACGCTCGATATTTTCATATTCGAGCCATTTCGTCTTAAAGCCCACCCAGCAGAACAGCCCCTTGGAAAAGCGGTTGTACTCTGCAAGCGAGAGAACAGCGTTGACCATCTGACGCTTCATCAAGCGGAAATCGCGCGCACCGTCCACAAACTCGGTCTTTGAGATGCGGTTGATAAATTTATAGAAGCAGCGTGCGAAGAAGGAACGAATCGGAGGCTCTCCGCGGCGCGTAATGCGGCGCGTACCGATGCAATCGTAGCCCTCGTCGGTTTGCAGGTCGGCATACATCTTGGGAAGCAGCGAGGGCGGATCCTGCAGATCAGCATCCATTGTGGCAACGTAGTCGCCCTTTGCCTTCTGAAGTCCCGCATAGATAGCAGATTCCTTGCCAAAATTGCGCGACAACGAAACAAAGCGCACGCGCGAGTCCTCTCGCGCAAGCTCCTGCGAGATCACAAGCGTGCGATCACGTGATCCGTCGTCAACGAACAGGATTTCAAAATCCGCAACAGGGCGCATCTCCTCCATTACCCGACACATCTCCTGATAAAAGAGCGGGATTGACTCCTCCTCGTTGTAGCAAGGCACGATGATCGAGATCAGCTCCCGTTTTCCCGTGTCCCTCTTGTTTTCATTCATAAAACCCTCTTTCCCCCACACATGGCGGGTCGGTTTTGTTTATATCAAGTTCATTATATCATACTTTTCGGTCTTTTGCAAGTATTTTCTGCCGATTCCGATGATCCGACATCTGTTTTTCGGTATTTTTCTTAAAAATAACTGAGGGTGATGCGAAATCACCGCAGAAAGGAATCGGGATAACGGGATTTCGTTCTTCCGTCATTCTTTTTTCAAAAAAATATAGACAAGCCGAAAAAAATGTGATATAATATAATGAATGTTTATGCTTGAGGGAGGATGGCTATGAAAATCGAGAATTTTCACCCAGGATCATGGGGCTCAAATTGCTATCTGCTCTCGGTCGGCTCACACGCCGCGATCGTTGATCCGAGCGCCGATGCCACAACGCTCCTCTCGGCACTTCGCGAGCGCAGGCTCACGCTCGATATGATCCTGCTCACGCACGGGCATTTTGATCACACCGTTTCGGTTGACCCCCTGCGGGATATGACCGCTGCACCGCTTCTGATCCATGAGAAGGACGCCGAAATGCTCGGCGACGCGCATAAAAACGCATTCTACACGCTTTTCCGCATGGAGCGAACACACCGCCCTGCAGACCGACTTCTGCAAAGCGGCGACGTGCTCACGCTCGGTAAAGAGACCATCCGTGTCCTCCATACCCCCGGGCACTCGCGCGGATCGGTTTGTTACCTATGTAACGATGAATTTCTAATCACGGGAGACACCCTTTTCGATGCCTCCTACGGGCGCCACGATCTTTACGGTGGCAATCTCGGCGAGCTTACGTCATCCCTTGCCTCGCTCCGTGAGCTGCCGCAGAAGCTCCGCATTTACCCCGGGCACGGTGCTCCATCACAGCTTGGAATCGCGCTCGATCTTGTTGTCTATCAACTCTGACCATCATGAAAGGATATAAAATTACCATGGACTATCAGCTTCTTGCCGATCTTCTTTTCCCACAAGTGAACGAAACGCCTGCCGACGTTGAGGCAAAATATCCGTCCCGACAGCTTCCCGAGGGCGCAAAGGTCACCCGATTTGCACCCAGTCCCACGGGATTCGTGCATTTTGGCGGTCTGTTCCCCTCCACCATCGGAGAACGTCTCGCGCACCAGAGCGGAGGCGTGTTCTATCTTCGCATTGAGGACACCGATGCCAAGCGCGAGGTTGAAGGTGCAGCTGAGGGGCTGATCCGCACGCTGGCGCACTACGGCGTTTACTTTGACGAGGGTGCTGTGATCGGTGAGGACGGCAAGATCTGCGACAAGGGCGCATACGGACCCTATAAGCAGAGCGAGCGCGGTCCGCTCTATCACGTTTTTGCAAAGCAGCTTGTCAGCGAGGGCAAGGCATACCCCGTGTTCACCACCAAGGAAGAGCTCGAGGCAATGAATGCCGTTGACAAAAAAGCCGAAATCAAAGCAAAGGATTGGCACGAGGATCAATCGGCTCAACGCGAGGCAATGCTCCGCGCGCGAGAGATCACGATCGACGAGGTTAAAGCACACCTTGCGGCAGGAGACCCCTTCGTGCTCCGCCTGCTTGCCGACGGCAACCCCGAGCGCAAGCAACCCTTCACCGATCTGATCAAGGGTAAGCTTGAGGTTCCCGAAAATGACGAGGATTTCGTTCTGCTCAAGTCGGACGGCATCCCCACCTACCACTTTGCGCACGCCGTTGACGATCACCTCATGGGCACCACCCACGTCATTCGCGGTGAAGAATGGCTCCCCAGTCTTGCAAAGCACCTCATGCTTTTCCGCTACCTCGGCTTCCGTCTGCCCAAATATATGCACATCGCGCAGATCATGCGTCTGGACGAGAACGGCAACAAGAAAAAGCTCTCCAAGCGCGACATGGGCGCGAATATGGACGATTACAGTCGCATGGGCTACGATCCCGCATGCGTTTGCGAATATATCATGACCCTGCTCAACTCCAACTACGAGGAGTGGCACATGCAGAACCCCGACAAGCCCTACACCGACTTCCCCTTCAACATCAAAAAGATGAGCTCCTCGGGCTGTCTGTTCGATTTCAATAAGCTGAATGACGTTTCCAAGAACATCATCTCGCGCATGAGTGCCGCAGAGGTTACCGAGCGCGTCACGGCTTGGGCACAGGCATACGATCCCGAATTCGGTGCCCTGCTTGCACGCGATCCCGCCTTCACCGAGCAGATCTTTGCGATCGGTCGCGGTGGCAAAAAGCCGAGAAAGGACCTCTCCACCTGGGCGGATGCAAAGCCCTATATGGGATTTTTCTTCGACGAGCTCTTTGCCGTGGTGGACGAATATGACGAAAAATTTGACCGTGCCGACATCCGCACCGCGCTTAAGAATTTCCTTGCAAGCTTTGACCCCGCCGACGATATGAACGCTTGGTTTGAAAAGGTCAAGGCGGTTGCACGCGAGATCGGTTACGCCGACGATATGAAGGCATACAAGGCAAATCCCGAGGCATTCCGCGGCAACATTGCCGACGTGAGCATGTTCCTGCGCGTTGCCGTGACGGGCAAGCTCAACGCCCCCGACCTCTACACGGTCATGCAAATTCTCGGCAAGGAGTGCACCTGCCGCCGCATTGAGCGCATGATCGCCGCCCTTTAACGATTTTGATTTCCACGAAAGGTTTTGGATAAAAAAATGGCAGAAATTGAAAAGAATTTTATACATGACATCATCGACGGCGACCTTGAAAGAGATCCCTCGCTCAAGATTCACACGCGCTTCCCTCCCGAGCCCAACGGATACCTCCACATTGGCTCGGTGAAGGCGATCTGCATCAACACCGACGTTGCAAACAAATACAGCGGCTTGTTCAACCTCCGCTATGATGACACCAACCCCGCAAAGGAGTCCGACGAGTTCGTGCGCTCGATCCGCGAGGACCTGGAGTGGCTTGGTGCCACCCCCACGGGCGGCGTGTTCTACGGCTCGGATTATTTCGGAAAGTGCTACGAATTTGCCGTTCAGCTGATCAAGCAGGGCGACGCTTACGTTTGCGATCTTTCCAAGGACGATCTTGCCGACTACAAGGGCACCGATCGCGCGGCGGCATCCAAGGAGTCGCCCTACCGCAACCGCTCGGTGGAGGAAAACCTTGCGCTCTTTGAGAGAATGAAGAACGGAGAGTTTCCCGACGGAGCACGCACGCTCCGTGCAAAGATCGACCCCTCCTCCGACAACCCCTATCTGCGTGACCCCGTGATCTACCGCATCAAGCATATCCACCATCACCGTCAGGGCGACGAGTGGTGCGTTTACCCGATGTATGACTTTGCTCATCCCATTCAGGACGCACTTGAGGGCATCACCCACTCGCTCTGCTCGAGCGAATTCCGCAACCACCGCCCGCTCTACGATTGGGTGGTCGATAAGATCGGATTTGCACAAAAGCCGCATCAGTGGGAGTTCGGTCGCATGAACATTACCTACACGGTCATGTCCAAGCGCTATCTGCGTCAGCTCGTTGAGGAGGGTCACGTGGACGGCTGGGATGATCCCCGCCTCCCCACCCTTTGCGGTCTGCGCCGCCGCGGATACACCCCCGGTGCGCTCTTCACCTTTGTTCGCGAGGCAGGCATCACCAACACCGACCACACCGTGGACGTGCGTCAGCTTGAGGCATGCGTGCGCGACGATCTCAACGAAAACGCACTCCGACGCATTGCGATCGTCAATCCCATCAAGGTGATCATCGACAACTACCCCGAGGATCGCGAGGAGATGCTCACGGTTTCCAACCATCCGCAAAAGCCCGAGCTCGGCACGCGCGAGGTGCCCATGACCCGCGAAATTTATATCGACGCCGATGATTTTGCAGAGGTTCCGCCTCCCAAGTTCTTCCGTCTCAAGCCCGACGGCGAGGTGCGCCTGATGAACGGCTATATCATCAAGTATGCAGGCATTGAAAAGAACGAGGACGGCAGCATCAAGTGCATTCACGCCACCGCAGACCTTGAAACCGGCAACGGCATGCCCACCGACGGCAGAAAGGTGAAGGGAACGGTTCATTGGCTGTCGGCAAAATATGCGCGCCCCGCATCGCTGATGCTCTATGACCGCCTGTTCAACATCGAAAACACCGCCGAGGTTCCCGAGGGCAAGACCTATCTGGATTTCCTCAACCCCGAGTCGCTCACCCGAGTTGACACCGCGATGGTGGAGCCCTGCCTCGAAACGGCTGCAGCGGGCGAGAGATACCAATTCGTTCGCGTTGGCTATTTCTGCAAGGATTCCAAGAATCCCAACACCTTCAACCGCGTTGTGGGTCTCAAGGATAGCTTCCCGAAGAAATAATATCACAAAAAAAGCTCGGCGCATCTGCAATCACATGCAGATGCGCCGATCTTTTTTATTTATCAGTCCTCCGCAACCTCAAACGCCGCGAAGGAGAATGCGGGCAGAGGTTGGTCGAGCGTTACGGTGTCGCCCTTGAGCGTGCCGCTTGTGTTGAGGAAGCGAATGCTCTTGTAGGCGCGGTCGAGCTTGACCGTGGGGCGCAGGATGCCGTCGGCATAGCAGTTGAAGAGTCCCACCGCCATTTTCCCGTTGCCGCGCTTGGCGAGTATGTAGAGCTCGGGATGCTTGACGCATTTCGCAGGCAAGGTCTTGCCTGCTGCCCACTCAACGCCTTCAATAAGGACGCGCTGATGCAGGTATCCAAGCGAGATTTCCGAATATCGTGCAGCCGTCACGTCATAGAGACATACGAAAAAGCGCTTGTGATCGGCGTTTTCATAGCAATATGCAAATGGAACGGTTCTCTCTCCTATTTCGGCGAGCATCGTCACGCGCGCGTTTTGGCGGAGGGTACAATTGAAAACTCTTGCCTTTCCATTCTTGACGTAGGCACGCTCACTTCGGTCGGTGGGAAGCAGATTGGCAACCTCAACCGATTCGGGCGCGCCGATTGTATCAAGTCCCACGTCCACACCGCGCTTTTGCAGAATGATCGCGGAAATCGCGTCGAGGATCACACCCGAAGAAAGCGTGTCGAGCGGAAGCTCGCGTGCATTTTCTCCGAACACGGCATTGCAGATGCCCTCGTCATCAAAGGTGGTGGGAATTGAATGAAGCCCCATGAGATGTGCTGCGGGCGGGAACGTGGCGGTATACTCGGAAAGGGTGTAATCTGCACATGCGGTCAGATTCGCACGGTCGATGCAACGCACGCCGCAAGCGACCTTATCTGCGAACATCGAATCAAGCTCCTCCATGAGGGGGAGATTTGCAACGTGATGCTCAAAATATCCCGTTTCATACGTGGGAGAGGAGGTGTAGTCTACCATATATTTGAGGACCCCGTTATGTCCTCCGTCAGCCCGCATCACGGCATCGAAAAGCTCAATATAGGAGGCGGGCACGTTGTATCGCGGACGGGGATAAGAATCGTCCTCGCTCATCAGCTCGCCCTCAAAGCCCTTTGCAAGAGACGCGAGCATGCGGGCAGCCTCAAAGACCGTTGAGAGGCGTTTTGAGGAATATTGTACCGTGTAGGGCGCCGAGCAAAGACGAACGAGTGGCTCATTGCCCTCCCCTGCCAAAATTCTGCCAAGCTCGAGCGCGTCGCATCCGTCGGCATCCCAAACGGCATAGGTGGAGCAGAGTCCAATGCGAACGTTTTTGTCGACCGAATCCACGGCATCACGCATTGCCTGCGCGAGATTGCGGAGTCCCTCGCCCTGCGACTTGACCCATGCGTGACGGTATTTGTTGACGGGAGAATGGAAAACAAGACGGTCCAGCTCCTCGCGCGTGAGTTTCTCACCGTCGCAAAGCTCGGAGATGCGCTTCATGTGCATCTCGCAAGCACAGCAGCGCACCGATCCGTGCGACATACGGAAATCGTCATCAAGCAGAATGGTCTTCACGCCCGAGCGTGCCACGAGCGCCGCGTGCGCGGCAAGTGCCCCGCGAACCTCGGGATAGAGGGGGCAACGCGTGTCGGGCAAAGCCTCGCCGTTGAGGTTGACAATCCGCACCGAGGACGGGAAGAAATCCTTGTTGTCGGCACCGGCGAGAGGGACGCCGTGTCCGATCGTTGTGCCGATCCAAACGCCTGCCTCAAGTCCATTCTGCTCAAAATACTGAATGTTCTCTCGCAACGTGGCAACAAACTCTTCCTTCTCCGCATCGGTTTGGCAGAACTTGACCACGCACAAAAACACGCGATCTGCCTTTGCGGCCCTGAGTTGTTCAAGATAAATTCCCCTGGTACTCTCATTGACCGAATGATTCATGATTGGTACGGAAATCTTATAGGACATCAGAAAATCCTCCTTTTTGGGGGTGTTTTTATGGATCGCAGTTGCCGCAGGGAGAATAGCCCGCGCTCACCGCTTCCTCACGCGTGGTAAACCAGATTCGATTGATCTCGTCGGGGAGATTTCTGCAATCGGGCGCGTGGAATTTTTTGGTGTTGAGATTGCCGATATAGGCATACTCGGTCACTGCCGCCGTATCCGACTCGGTACGATCGGATTCGGTGGGATTTGTGACCGTGCCGTTATTTTTGGCGGTGGTGAAAGAGACACGCTCTCCGTCACTCGTGCAGATCACGTCGCCCTGCAGATCGGTGCGATAGAGCGTGACGTCGGCATCGCGCAGGCGTGAGAGGACGGTATCATTCGGATGATCGTACTGATTATCGGTTCCAACCGAAATCACACCGTAGGTCGGTGCCACCTCACGCAAAAAGCGGTAGGAGGTGGAGGTGTCGCTTCCGTGGTGCCCCACCTTGAGCACGGTGGAACGGAGCGTCACGCCCGCATCGAGCAGGTCCTGCTCAGCAAGCGTTTCCATATCTCCCGTGAACAAGAAGGAGGTGGAGCCGTAAACAATGCGCAAAATGATTGAGGTGTTGTTGGGATCATCGTACGCCTTGAGGGGACCCAGCACGGTAACGGTGGAATCGCCCAGCATAAATTGATCGCCCGCCGTTGGTACCGTGACGGCACATCCGCGGTCGGCTGCTTTGGCAACGAAATTGCGAAATGCCCGGCTGTTGTAATCGGTGACGGGCGCGAGCACATTTCCTGCGGTTGCGGCGGTGAGTGCACCCGAGAGACCGCCCACGTGGTCCTCGTGCGCATGCGTGCAGACTACGTAATCCAAATGCGTGATTCCCTGCTTTTTGAGATAGGAATAGATCAGGTTACTGTCCTCGACGTTTCCGCCGTCGATCAGCATGGTCTTTCCTGCGCAGAGCACAAGGGCGGCATCGGCTTGACCGACGTCGATGAAATGGATCGCAAAGTCAGAATCAAGAGGTGCTCCGCTCTGCCCCCCCTGTGCGTCAGATTCGGTGGTGTCACCGCCATTCACACCATGATCGGGTGGGTCGGCATAAAAGTGCTCGGGTCCGCAGGAGACCATCGAAAAAAGCAAACAAAGTGCAAATAGAACCAAGAAAATGCGCTTCTGCATTCAATACTCCTTTTTTTATCAGGTTCCGAACTCAACCAGCTCCAACCCCTCGTTCTGGTCGAGCGTGTGGCGGATGTGCCATTCGCTGTTGAACAGCAGAAAATCGTTTCCGCGGAAGTCCTGCACCCATTTCACGTCAAACAGATGCAGCGATTTGGGGTCTTTGCCGTTTGCGATGCGGCGGATATACTGGTAGGGCTGCGGATATTGCTTATAGGTAACCCCGTATTCTGCCTTCATGCGCGATTCGAGCACGTCATATTGCAGCATACCAACCACACCGACGTACACACGCTCCAAGCCTCCGCCCGGCTCGATGAAGATCTGAATAGCACCCTCCTGCGCAATCTGATTCATGCCCTTTGCGAATTGCTTACGCTTCATGCTGTCAATCTGCTCGACCATTGCAAAGCACTCGGGCGCGAAGGTGGGAATTCCCTCAAATTGGACTTTGTTGGCTTTATCGCAGATCGTGTCGCCGATCGAGAAAATGCCGGGATCGAACACACCGATGATATCGCCCGCATACGCCTCCTCGATGATCGAACGCTCCTGCGCCATCATCTGCTGGGGCTGTGAAAGACGGAGCGACTTGCCACCCTGCACGTGGAAATACTCGGTTTCGTGGTTGAACTTACCCGAAACGATGCGCATGAAGGCAATTCTGTCGCGGTGTGCCTTGTTCATGTTCGCCTGAATCTTGAACACGAACGCCGAGAAATGCTCGTCGAAGGGAGAAACGGTGTCCTCCCCCGCGCGGCGAGGCAGAGGCGCGGTGGTCATCTGAAGGAAATGCTCGAGGAAAAACTCCACGCCGAAGTTATTGAGCGCCGAGCCGAAGAATACGGGGCTGAGCTTGCCGCAGCGAACCTGCTCGATATCGAAATCGAAGCATGCGCCGTCGAGCAGCTCGACCTGCTCGGTGAGCTCCTCGCGTGCATATGAGCCGATCAACTCGTCCAATCGCGCGGTATCCGAAATATCGCAGTCGATCGAAGCGAGTCGGTCACGTCCACGATGCGAGCTTGCAAACGAGAGAATTTTGTGTCCGTCACGGTCATACACGCCCTTGAAGCTGACACCGCAACCGATCGGCCAGTTCATGGGATAGGTGCCGATGCCAAATTCCTTTTCGAGCTCGTCAAGCAGATCAAAGGGATCGCGTGCCTCGTGGTCGAGCTTATTGATAAAGGTGAAGATCGGGATATGACGCATGGCACAAACCTTGAAGAGCTTGCGCGTTTGGGGCTCAATACCCTTTGCCGCGTCGATCACCATCACGGCGCTGTCGGCTGCCATGAGGGTGCGGTAGGTGTCCTCGGAGAAGTCCTGGTGACCGGGGGTGTCGAGGATGTTGATGCAATATCCGTTGTATTCAAACTGCATCACCGACGAGGTGATCGAAATGCCTCTCTTTTTCTCCATATCCATCCAGTCGGAAACGGCGTGACGGTCGGATGCCTTGCCCTTAACCGAGCCTGCGGTCTGGATCGCGCCGCCGTAGAGCAAGAATTTTTCGGTGAGCGTTGTTTTACCTGCGTCGGGGTGCGAGATGATCGCAAACGTCCGACGGCGGTTGATTTCCTGTTCCAATGCTTTCATAAAATGCCTTCCTGTTTTTTATCATTCCATTTAACAAGATATTATACCATATTTTATCCCGACATGCAATAGGAAGAATGATTTTTCTTTGCAAAACCGCGCACAAAAAAACGGCAAGCCCGAAGGAGTCCTCGGGGCCTGCCATTTTTCTGTTATGCCATTTTTTCAACATGCTCGCTGATGTAGCGCTCCATTTCCTGCGCGGGGAGTCCCAACGCCAGGGCAAGCTCGGTGTGCAAATGCCGCTTTGCATGTTCCGCAAACGAGCGTTCGGTATCCGAAATCCGACGCGAGGGCGACGCTTGCATCTGAATGCGACGGTAAACGGTTTTGATCACGCGCACCCACTCAATCGGGTCATGCGTGCGCATTGCTTCAATGTAGCGCGCGCGAAGCTGCTTGGCATTCGACTCCTCGATCAGCTCCACCTTTGGAATCTCGTCGAGAAGCGCCTTTGCCTCGTCGCGGTTGAGAAGACGCCGCAAAAAGACACCCGTGCTGTCAACAGGCATGTAGATCACGCTGTTGGGGTCATGGAGCGGTTTTATGATATAATACTGACGGTCTGCGGGCATATTTTCAAGCGGTGCATAGCGGATATCATCAATCCTGCACACACCTCCCGACTCATGAAACACGTAATCGTCACGCTCAAACATCATCTTTCCCTCCGTTTCTCTCGGCGGTTCTGTATCTGTGTATATATATTATACCATATTTTTTCAAAAATAGTAATAGGCATTTTATACAAAATATAAAATTTTGAAAAGTTTTTTTACAAAAAAAAGCAGATACACAAATCTGCAGTCAGGAAAGACAAAAATGAAAACGGAGACGGGTGCGTGTGGGCTTTCCCGTCTCCGAAATTGTGATTGAGTTGAGCGGAGACCTCACGTGGTCTCGGGCTCGTCCTCGGGCTCCTCATCCTGCGGATGTGAGAGCTGCGCCTTGAGCATCATATCCTTGACCTTCATCAGGCGCGTGGTGTTTCCGCGCTCGTTCTCATCCAGCTTCATCTTGATCGACTTGATCGTTGCAAGATATTGCGGCATGAGGATATATTCAAGGGCGTTGACGCGGCGACGCGTGCGTTCAATCTCCTCGGCAAGCAGCTGCGCGGTCTTTTCAAGCTCCGCCATGCGGAGCAGATCCTCCATGATCCCACCAAGCTCACGCAGAGAGGAATCAAGCTCACCCGAGGTAAACGCCATGCCGTAGTTATAGCTGTCGCTATTTCCCGCAGCCGATACACGCATGCGGAAAATCGGCACGGTGACGCTCATGATATTTTTATAGTCGACCGCAAGATCGCACTCCTTTTTGGGGCAGATCAATGCCTCCTCGAGCATTTTCGGACTGCTCACCGCGCTGGCAACCGTGAAGGAACGGTAAAATCCCGCAAGCGACGCTTCAACGCGCTCGCGCAATTCCTTATCCTCACGCACCACATCCAAAAACTGCTTCATCAGCTCGTCACGCTTGTCCTTGAGCAGCTTGTGCCCCTTGCGTGCCGTCTGATATCGCGTTTGGATCCGCTTCATTTCCATGCGCGTTGGGTTGACTCTGAGTTCCGCCATTTCGCACTTACACCTTTCTTCATTGATAAACGGGGATCACTCCCCTGCTCTGCCAAGTCCCATCGGACTCCCGACGCAAGACTTATTTCGGCAGATATTTGTCGATCATCTCGGGACTGATGCGCTTGAGCTCGCTGCGAGGCAGGATCGAGAGCAGCTTCCAGCCCAGATCGAGCGTTTCCTCGATCGAGCGATTTTCATAGAAGCCCTGGTTGATATACTGCGCCTCAAATTCATCGGCAAATTTTGCATAGAGACGGTCAACCGGCGAGAGCGCCGCTTCGCCAAGCACCACCATGAGCTCCTTTGCCTCTTTTCCGCGCGCATACGCCGAGAAGAGCTGGTTCATCGTGCTTGCGTGGTCCTCGCGCGTTTTTCCTACGCCAATTCCCTTGTCCTTCAGACGCGAAAGCGACGGAAGCACGTCCACCGGAGGCAGATATCCCTTGCGGTACATCTCACGCGAGAGAATGATCTGACCCTCGGTGATATAACCCGTCAGGTCGGGAATCGGATGGGTTTTATCGTCCTCGGGCATGGTGAGGATCGGGATCATCGTGATCGAGCCCTCGGAGCCCATCTTTCTGCCCGCGCGCTCATACATGGTTGCAAGGTCGGTGTAGAGATAACCGGGATAGCCGCGGCGACCCGGAACCTCCTTGCGCGCCGCAGAGACCTCACGCAGAGCCTCGGCATAGTTGGTGATATCGGTGATGATCACGAGCACGTGCATGTCGCACTCAAACGCCAGATATTCGGCGGCAGTGAGCGCCATACGCGGCGTGGAAATACGCTCGATCGCGGCATCCGACGCCAGGTTGATAAAGAGCACGGTGCGGTCGATGGCACCCGTCTTTTTGAAGTCCGAGATAAAGAAATCTGCTTCCTCAAAGGTAATACCCACTGCGGCAAACACAACCGCAAACTTATCGTCCTTGTTTTTCACCTTTGCCTGACGCGCAATCTGCGCGGCAAGGTTTGCGTGCGGCAGACCCGAGCCCGAGAAAATCGGAAGCTTCTGTCCGCGCACGAGGGTGTTGAGTCCGTCGATGGTCGAAACACCGGTTTGAATGAACTCGGAGGGATAATAGCGTGCAGCGGGATTGATCGGCGTGCCATTGATATCGAGCGACTTTTCGGGAATGATCCGCGCACCGCCGTCGATCGGCTCACCCATGCCGTTGAATACGCGGCCGAGCATATTCGGGGATACGGGCAGCTGAACGCCGTGACCCGTGAAACGCACCTTGCTCTCAGCAAGGTTGATGCCTGCAGCCGATTCAAAGAGCTGAACGAGCACGTTGCGTCCGTTCACCTCGAGAACGCGGCAGCGGCGCACCTCCCCGTTCGGCAGCTCGATCTCGCCGAGCTCATCGTATTTAACGCCCTCAACCTGCTTGACCAGCATCAAGGGACCTGCAACTTCTTCGATTGTTCTGTATTCTCTGATCATGTTTTAGCCCTCACTCGCACGCGCACGCTCGACCAGAAGGTCGATCTGCTTTTTGATTTCTGCCTTGATGGAGTCAAACTCCTCGCGGTAATCGTCGTTCGGAACGGTTTTTGCACGTCCGATTCGCTCGTGAACCGACAGCGAGCAGATGTCCTCGATATCCGCACCTGCACGGATCGCGCGTCTCGCCTCATCCTCAAAGCAGAAGATCAGCTCGAGCATGCCGTGCTGCTTATCGAGCGGCGTGAAGCTGTCAACGTCCCAGAACGCGTTTTGCTGGAGGAAGTCCTCGCGGATCGACTGTGCCACGTCAAGCGTGAGGCGATCGTCGGGAGAGAGCGCGTCCATGCCGACCAGCTTCACGATCTCCTGCAGGTCTGCCTCGATCTGAAGGGTCTTGAGGCAACGTCCCGTGTAGTCCATCCAATCCTTCGCAACGTGCTCGGAGAACCATCCTGTGAGACGGTCACGGTAGAGCGAATAGGAATTGAGCCAGTTGATCGCCGGGAAATGGCGGCGGTATGCAAGCGACGCATCCAGACCCCAGAACACCTTGACGATACGCAGAGTTGCCTGCGTGACGGGCTCCGAAATATCACCACCCTGCGGAGAAACCGCACCGATGGCGGAAAGTGCACCCTGGCGGTTATCCGAGCCGAGGCAAACAACCTTGCCCGCACGCTCGTAGAACTGTGCCAGACGCGAGGTGAGATATGCGGGATAGCCCTCCTCACCCGGCATTTCCTCAAGACGTCCCGACATCTCACGCAGAGCCTCTGCCCAACGCGAGGTGGAGTCGGCAATAACGGCAACCGAATAACCCATGTCGCGGAAGTATTCTGCAATCGTAATGCCCGTGTAGATCGACGCCTCACGCGCCGCAACCGGCATATCCGAGGTATTGGCGATCAGAACCGTGCGCTCCATGAGCGATTTTCCTGTTTTGGGGTCGACCAGCTCGGGAAATTCGCGCAATACGTCGGTCATCTCGTTTCCGCGCTCACCGCATCCGATATAGACCACTAGGTCCACGTCACTCCACTTTGCCAGCTGATGCTGCACCACGGTCTTACCCGATCCGAAGGGACCCGGCACGCAAGCCGTTCCGCCCTTTGCAATCGGGAAAAGTGCGTCGATTACGCGCTGACCCGTGATCATCGGGTCAACGGGCGGCAGCTTTTCACGGTAGGGGCGCGACACACGAACGGGCCATTTTTGCATCAGCGTGATGTCCTCGATCGTTCCGTCGTCATATTTGATCTTACCGATGCGATCGGTGACACGGAAATCGCCCTCGCGAATATCCACGATCACACCGCTCGTTTTGGGCGGCACCATAATTTTGTGCTCGATCACGGCGTTTTCCTGCACCGTTCCGTAAATATCACCCGCCGAAACGCGATCGCCAAACTTCACGGCAGGCACAAAATGCCAGCGTTTTTCGCGGTCGAGCGCGGGCTCGTCCACACCGCGGGTGAGGTTGGAGCCGATCTTCTGCCGCATCGTTTCAAGCGGACGCTGAATGCCGTCATAAATATTGGTGAGAAGTCCGGGGCCGAGCTCAACCGACAGCGGCGCTCCCGTGGAAACAACCTTGTCTCCGCGTCCGATGCCCGCCGTTTCCTCGTAGACCTGGATCGAGGCGCGGTCACCGTGCATTTCGATGATCTCACCGATGAGTCGGTTTGCTCCAACGCGCACCACGTCGAACATGTTGGCGTTTCGCATACCCTCGGCAACCACCAGAGGGCCCGATACCTTCAGTATTTTTCCTTCAACCATTGTAATGATCCCGTTTTCACGAATGGAAAACGTCCTTTCCTCTCATTCACTGTTGTTCCTTGAATAAAATATCCGCACCGACCGCACGCTCTACCGCGGAACGGATGCTGTTCATTCCAAATCCCGTGGAGCCGTTCTGTCCCGGAATCGAAATGATCGCGGGGAGCGGAAGGTCCTTATATTGCTCGCAGACCTCCTGCAAGCGGATTGCATAGTCCTCGGTCAGAAAAATGACCGCATAGTCACCCGAGCGGACCAGCGTTTGCAGCGTTTTTGCCGCCTGCTCGGTGTCATTTACCTCATGCACCGAAAATCCGAGTGCCATAAAGCCGAGAACCGCATCGCGTGCTCCGAGAATTCCAATCTTATACATAGCCTTCCCGAATCCTTTCTCTCGTCGTTTCCACGGAAAGCCCCGCTGCCTTTGCGGCAAACAGAATCCGCAGGTTGCGCACCTCGTATTCGTGTGCAAGCAGATACGCGACCGCAACCTCGGCGCCGAAGGCGATCAGCTTTGCCTCGCGAATCTCTCGCATCCATGCGTTGTCCAGCGAGCGCTCGATTGCAGTGAGTGAGCGATCACTCGACGTGACCGATGCGGAAAGCTTTGCATAATCGGTGTAAGCAAGGCGATCCCAGAGCATCTCCTCGCCGCCGTCAAACCACTCACCGATAAGGTCGGCGGAAAGCGTACCGCCGTCGAGAAGCGCGTCCTGCAGGAACGCACGCCCCGCATATCCGCGATTCATACGCAAAATTCTGACTGCGGTGAGCAGATTGATCAGGTCGATTTTGGTCTCTACCAGGCGAACCGCATAAGACACGTTGCTCGCCTTTGCATCGGCAAGCATATCGGCGTAGCAGGCACGGTCAAGCAGCAGGTCGATCACCTGCGGGTCCTTGGTCTTTGCATACTCTGCAACCGCCTGCTCTGCTGCGACAGCCATTTGCGGCGAAAGCTGTCCGTATTGACGCTCGCGCACCGCCAAGAGTACGTCCTCCACCGAGAGCGTGCCGAAATCAAACATCATGGATTGCACGTCGATACCGCGAACAAATCCCTTGATCGCTGCCTTGACGTTATTGCAATCGTACTGATAGAGCCAAAGGCGCAGGCTCGGCTCCTCGGGAAAGAGCGCGCATACCTCGCGGTATGCCCCCTCCAGGAGCGCGAGCAATGTTTCCTCGCGGAGGCGCTCCCCACTCTCGGAGTCCCGGATCGGCGTGACACCGAATTCCTCAAGCCGCTCCCAAAGCTGCGCTGTATCGGAGCATGCGAGCAATGCCTCAAGCTGCTCCTTCGTGAGCAGCGCGTGCTCCATTGCGCGCAAGCGCGCGCTACCATACAAATAATCGGTCATCGGTTTCCCTCCGCTCATGCGCGGCGGTCGCCGCTAAAGAGAACACGGCAGACCTCAGCCTCAAGCTCCTCGCGCAGCTGCGCAAAAAGCAGAGAAAGCGAGCAGTTTGCCTCAATGCTGCCGCATCGAAGGATCAATCCCCCGTCGATGCGAACGGTCTCGTTGGCGAGGGTCAGCTTTGCGATCATCTCCGCGGGAAGCTTGCCTGCCGCCGTTTGCTTGACCTCCTTGATCAGAGCCTCGCCCACGCGATCGCGGTCACGCTCGTTGAGCAACACCTCGTACTGCTCGACCATGGGCATGTCCTCCTCGCCGTAAAGCTCACGGCTTTCTCGCTCTGCCTTTGCCTGTGCCGACAAGGCGGACGCGAGCAGACCCGAGAGCAGCTTGGTGTAGTCCTCGGCGCTCTGCGCACGCAGACCGTCAAGAGTGGCACGGAAGGTCTCGTCGATGAGGCGACTCTGCGTTTGGAGCACCTGATTGCGCTTGCGGTTTGCCGACGCCGATTTGGCGCGCTCCACAAGATCAATGCCCTCTTGCGAGGCGTCTGCCGAAATACGCGCACTCAACTCGTCGGCGCGCGCCCGATAGTCCGCGCGGATGCGATCCGCCTCGGCATTCGCCTCGGCAAGAATTCGGTCCGCTTCCGCACGTGCTTCGGCAAGGATCCTATCGGTGATCCTTTCCAGTCCTGTCACAGCCATTTCTGAAATTCCTTTCCTTCAAAGCACAAAGCTTGCCTAAAATTAACCGAAAAGAACCAGAAGAACCGAGATCAGGAATCCGAGAATTGCGTAGGTCTCAACCAGAACAGTCAGAGTGATGGCTCTACCAAGCGACTCGGGACGCTTTGCGATGAGTGCGATGCCCGATGCGGCAACCTCGCCCTGCTTGATGCCCGAAACCAGACCTGCGATCGCAACGGGGAGAGACGCCATGAGATAGTATCCGCCCTGTGCCGCGGTCAGAGGCTCACCTGCTGCACCGCCGAGCACACCTGCGTTTACCAGAATCAGAAATCCGATCGCAAAGCCGTAGATACCCTGCGTCATGGGAAGCGCGGTGAGTGCGAAGGTCTTACCGAACTTGCCGGGGTCCTCACTCAAAACGCCTGCCGCTGCTCTGCCCGCGAGATTTACGCCCTTTGCCGAGCCGATACCTGCGAGGAAGGTTGCAAGTGCGGCACCGAGAAATGCCAGATTGTTACCCGTGAAAATCGTTGCAAAAAAATCACCCATTGTCATACCCATTTTTTTAATCTCCTTTGAATTTGTTTTTTGATTTATTTTCTTTTTTAGGGCTTCAGGATTCGTTAGATTCGGAATACTCGGTTGCGGGCTCGGCAGGCTCAAACGGTCTACCGCCGTCCTCATAGAATTTTCCGAAAAATTCGAGATATTGGAGTCTCGAGGTGTGCACGAATGCACCAAGCACGTTGATCGCAATGTTGAACACATGACCGATCAGGAGCACGACGACCATCACGATCACGCCGCCGACTCCCATGCCTCCCATCATTGTGATCATATTGATCACCTTTGCAAGCACCGCCGCAACGAGTGCGAGCGCGAGAATACGCGAATAGGAAAGCAGGTCCGACATATAGTTGACAAGTCCGTAAAGTCCGCCAAGTCCTGCCATGATGCGAGAGAGCGGATTGCGGATGCCGTAGCCCTTGAACAGGAGCACGAGCACCATGCCAACGATCAAAACGGTCAGTCCAACCGTTGTGCCAACCGTGAGCATCAGCAAAATCCCCGCGAAGATCACCCAATAGGGTGCGATGGTGCAGAGTGCCTCGCCAACCTTACCGTCCTTGCAGAGGATGATGAACTGCAGCACCATGCCCGCAACCATATGAACAAAGCCAAATCCCATGGAAAGGATGAGGAACATCATGGGATTGTCCAGAGGATTGAACCAGAGTCCGCTTCCAAAGAAATGCCCTACCGAGGTGTCGATCGACATGCCGAGCAAATTCTGCATGATTGCCGTTGGGAAATCACCGAACCATCCACCGAATAAAAGTCCCATGATAATTGCGGAAATGCCGCAATATCCGAACATATACATCATCCGTCGGAGCCCCGGCTTGGGATTGAGTAGCTTGACACCCAGGAAGCACCCCAGCGTGAGAATCAGACCGTAGCCAACGTCGGCAAACATCAGACCAAACGAGAGAAAATAGAAGATACTCATGATGAAGGTGGGATCGAACCTGCCGTATTTCGGATAGGAATACATCCCAACCACCCACTCAAAGTTGACCGCAAAGCGGTTGTTACGGAGCAGAACGGGCGGCTCCTCGTCACCGACGGGCTCGCTCGTTTCACACGCACACTCGAATTTGGAGAGTGCATCGACCACCGCATCCTCGGTCATTTCGGGAATCCAGCCCTGCAAAATGACGCAATTGTTCGTTTGTGCAAGCTTACGCTTTTGCAGGCAAACATTGAGGTTTGTTGCCTCCACGTCACAAAGAATCTCAATATCATCGAGTGCGTCGGAAAGATCGCGCAGATCCTCCTCTGCACGAATCAGCTCGTTCTCAAGCTCCTGCAGGTGCTCCTCGGTGCGCTCATACGCTACGCGCGCGGGCACGTCGGTGTCGGGAAAGGTAATGCGCAAAAAGCCGTTTGCCGTGAGAATCTTATCAACCGACTCCTCATCGCCCCGATGGCAGGTGATGGCAAGGTAGAGATGCTCGTCGAGCAGAACCTCCTCGGTATATGCCCCCGCCGCCTCCAGCTCCTCGCGGAAATCGAGGAAATTCACCTTTCCCGTGGTGGAGCCGAGAATGAGCGAGGTGTGCGCCGAACCGACCGCATTGAGCGGTGCATCGTAGCCGAGCCAGGGCTCCAGCGACGCAAGATACGCCTCGCGCTCGGTAATTTCTGCCGTGATTGCATCCATCCGAGCCTGTGCCTTGAGGGTATCCTCAACGGTTTGCCATGCGTTCTCACTTCTGCCGTCGCTGCAAAATTCCCGATGATCGACACGGTGGACCACTCTGCCCAGCCCATGTCGCCGTCGACTGTATTTTGCAAGAATCGGGATCACACGTCGGATCGCGGCAAGACGGCTCTCGGCTTCGGCTCGCAACGCCTCGTTTGCCGACGTATCAACCGGCAAAAGCCCCTCCCTTGCCTCGGTGTTGTTGATCTCAACGCATCGCAGGCTCATCAGTTTGCGCACAATGGCATCCGCGTCCTTGGCATATGCCAGGACGGTGAGTTTTTTCATTGCACAAACCGACATTTTGCCTCCACCCCTCTCATAATCACCTTTTCGGCAGCCTTTCGGCGGAGCTGCACGTTCTTTTGGAGCTCGGCGCATTCTGCGCGACTATCATCCTCCAGGCGTGCTCCGAGCTGCTCGGTGCGCTCTCGGATCTCGGCAAGCATCTGCTCCGCTGCCGCAAGTCCGTCCGCCTCGGTTTTTTCGAGAAGCTCGCGCCCCTCGCGTTCTGCATTGGCAAGCGTTTCCTTTGCCTCGGCTCGCGCCCGTGCAATGATTGCCTCTGCCTCCGCCTCTACCTCGCGGATTCTTAAAATGGATTCTCTTGACATAAAAACCTCCTATCGGTTCCCGTCATTTTACACATCTTCAAAAGATAGTGTGTAATATTTACTCTATTATAACACACTCCGAAACCAAATGCAAGTTTTCCCAATCTTTTTTTCCATTTTTTCGCAAAAAAAATACGTTTTTCACACCTCTCTGGGCAGCTTGCGCTCAACAAATGGAAGATTGTCGGTTACATTGCGAAAAAACACCATTTTATCTCCGCAGGGATAAATTCCGTCGGGTCTGAACGGGAGCATATTTCGCGTCAGGCGCATCCCAAAGCCGCGCAAAATCTGCGACTCGGGCAGGATCAGCTCCTCCTCAACGTCCCAAACGTGCGAGATACGGTGGTAGCTCTTTTGCGGCTCACGCCATTGACCCAAAAGCTCCGATTCACAAAGATAGACAACATATCTCCCCTCCTCCCAGGGAGAATGGATGCGCAGACGGTAGGTCTGCATACGAAACTGAGATTTTTCGCGAATGCTCTCCATCTGCGAGAAATCGTGACGCAGGGCGGCACCGTGTACCTCCTCCGCCCAGCGCATGCAGGTTTGTGCCATCCGCTTGTAAAATTCAAGCATACGCGGCTTTTCCTCGGGCAGATAGAGCTCTGCGTCGGCGCGCATCAAAATCTGATAGCCCTCGCGCACGGTTGCATGCAGTTCCTCTTTGATCACGTTCATTTTCATCGCCTCCTTTGTATTTCTTATTCGGAGGCGGGCGTTTTTATGATGTAACGGCAAAAAAGACCCGACCGCAAATGCAATCGGGTCTCTGCCAAAAGCAAGACGTTGGATTTATTCCGTAATCTTTTTATACTGGATATTGGTCACTCTGCCGTCGCGGATTGAGAACATCAGCTCGGTGCCGTTTGCCGTATCGGTATAGATCAATGCAGATGCCGTTTCACGCATTTCACTGCCGTATGCCGCGATCACGTCCGCACGTGCGGAACCGATGGCGATTCCCTCGGGGGTTGCAACCGAATCGTCGAGCAGCTCGACCGAATAAATGCGCTCGATCGTACCGTCCGGATAGGTCTGGATGCGGAAGCCACCGTAAACGTAAACCTTATCGAGCCCGTCAAAGAGACAGGAGGGCGACTCGCTGTACTGCTTGGGCGTGCCAAGTGCATCGAGAACCGTTTGGGCATCCGCGCAGATGCGAACTGTGAGGTCTCCCTTGATAAAAACGTAGTTCTTTCCGTCATCCGAGGGCTCGGTGGGCGTGCAAGAGGCAAGCATGAGCGTGCCACAGAGCATACAAAGGATCAAAATTACGCCCGTGAAACGGCGAAGCAAGCTTGTGCAGTTCATTTTCGTGATTCCTTTCTCATGTTTTTTGAAGAATTTGCAGGGCGAGTGCTATTGTCGGTCGCGTTCGGCGAGGTAGACCTCCAGCTTTTCCGCCCAGACGGCAGAAAGCGCGACGTCCCCATGATGTCCCTCGAGCCCGAGCTCGGTGGCAAGAATTTCACCGAAATAGGAGGTCAGCTTCTCTGCTCCCCACACGTTGAGGTGCGTTCCGCCGTCATAGGTATCGGTGCTCCAATCAATGCCGATCTCCTCACAGAGCGGAATAAAATTATAGTAGTGCAGGTCATGATCTTCGGAATAGGCGCAGATCTGCTCGTCCCATTCGTCATACCAATGGTATTTCCAATTGTTGGTGGGCGCCTTGATCAGCACCAGCTCCACGCCCTTCGCCTCGCAAAGACGGCGCATGGCGTCGAGATAATACATCGAGGTTTCGGGAAGGGTGTAGTCGGGCAGCGGCGAGGGCATCACGTCCGAATAGCCCGCCTTGACACCTGTTTGCATCAGGTAGCCGTTGTGTGAAACGCGATCGCGGTGGAACAGATATTGCCAATCCTCTGCCCCGATCTCCTTCCATCTGCTGTGGTAGCGCAGGATGGGAAAGACGTAGGACACCCAATTCTCCTCGTCGGTCATTGAGGAAAAGACGGCGCGAAGCTTGGAAAAGGAGAGACGCATGCCATCGAGCGCGATGCGGTTATACGCCTCGTTCTGCGGCTCACCGTATTTGAGCGCGAGCACGTTGAACACCACCACGCGCGGCGTTTCGGTTGCGAGCATCTCCTCAAGCAGATAGTAGGAATGCCAGGCAAGCTGTTGAGCGCTCCCTCGGATAAAGGAGGTGATACCGTATTCCTCCCAGAGTGTGGGGGGCGTGAAGCCCTCGTAGACCTCACAGTCACCGATAAAAAGGACGTCGTGTGCCCTGCCCGCCTCGGCGTAATACTCCGCGATCAGCGCGCCCTCCTTGTTATCGGTCATATATTTCGGTTGCAGGAGTGCCTGCAAAAAGCCGAGCAGAAGCGCGGTGATCAGCAGGACGCATGCACATCCGATCAGTTTCTTTTTCATGTTGAATTCCTTTAGAATTGATTATAGATGAACTGTGACGCATCGTATCCGATCCCGTATGCACCAAAGAGCAGGATCACCACCGAGGCGGCGCAAATGCAGGCGCAAAAGAGAACGGGACGCGCGGCAATTTTTTGTCGAAGCGGCGTTCCGCCCGCTCCCATCCGACTCACCGCCCACATCAGGAGCACCGAGGCACCGAGGAGCAAAAGGTCGGGGAGAGACAGCCCAAACGAGGTAAGTCCTCCGCTCCAAAGCTCATTCCAATTCCACACCGTGAGCATACTTGCCCACTTTGCGAAGCTTCGCGGCACGTCACGGTAGACATCGAGCGAACGGATCAGACCCATGAGCAAAAAGGTTCGCACCATCTGCCATTTTTCCCACGGCTTGGATGCCACGAGACGCGGCAGACGCTTGTTGAAACGGTTATAGAGCGGCTGGAGCTCCTGCGAGACCAGAATAACCGCGCAGTTGAGCAGGCCCCAAACGATAAAATTCCATCCCGCGCCGTGCCAGAGTCCGGTGAGGAACCAGGTTGCGATCGTTGCAAGATAAACGGGGATACGCTTTCCAAGCGACTCTCCGAGCTTGGCACGCGACCATTTGGAGAGCCTTTGCATAGGCAGGCAGACCGAGAGCGGATAGAAGATATAATCGGTGAACCAGGTTCCCATCGTGATGTGCCAGCGGCGCCAATACTCCTTGGTGGAGCGTGACGAGAAGGGACGGTTGAAGTTTTCAGCAATGCGGATGCCCATCATCTCGCTGACACCGAGCGTGATGTCAATGCCGCCCGTGAAATCGCCGTAGATCTGCACCGAATAAAGCAGGATCAGGATCAGCACGTAAACGCCGTTAAATTCGGGGGCAGTGCCGATCTCCCCCTGTGGGACAACCCGAGCGAGCTCGCGCACGCCGAGCATGGCGGTGTCGGCAACCACCATCTTCTTAAAAAAGCCCCACGTTATGCGGCAAAGCCCCGAGCGAAACGCCATACCACTGAAGGAATGCGGCGCGAACAGCTCACTCGCAAGTGAATCGAATCGGCTGATGGGACCTTGAATGATCTGCGGAAAGAACGAAACGAACAGCGCGAGCTTGGCGGGATTTAGCTCGGCGTGCACCTTTTTGCGGTAGACGTCAATGAGATACCCCATTGACTGGAAGGTGTAGAACGAAATGCCGAGCGGCAGAAGCAGCGACGGAACCGAGAAGCTCCCTCCTCCCAACGCCACAACGACCGAGCGGATGCTTGAGAGCACAAATCCCGTGTACTTGAGCACGGCAAGCAAGCCAAAGCCGAGCAAAAGCCCGCAAATCAGAACCCAAAAACGGCGTTTTTTCGCCGCTGCGCGATACGCCTTACGTGCAGATTTTTCGAGAATGTCGCGGTTTTGGGCAACGTAATCGTCCTCGGCATCTGCCATACGCTGCAGGATGCGCGCGGTGAGGTATGTAACTGCGGTCGTATAGAGCAGGAACGGAAAAAATTCGGGTCCCGCAAAGAGATAAAAGACGTAGCTCGCCGCCAGAAGCACCCACCATTGCCGCGATTTTGGCATCACGAAATAAAACAGGAGGGTCAGCGCGGCAAAGAGCAGAAATTGCAAAGACGTGAAATGCATGCCGCGATTATTCCTCGTCGAGACGCTCGATCAGTGCCCAGAGCGCGGCTGCGCTGGAAAAGTTTTCGGGTACGACCTCCTCGGCGGGAATGCTCACGTCAAAGGTGTTGTTGACCTCTGTGATGAGCGTCACAATATCGAGAGAATCGAGAATTCCCTCTCCAATGAGGTCGTCCGCCATATCAAAATCGACCTCGGGATGCATATTTTTCAAAATCGAAAGCAGTTGTTCCATTGTAAAATCCCCTTTTCTGAAGCATATCAATTATAAAATGCCATACTACATTTATTATACCTTTTTTTGCAGACCGTGTCAATGCGAAATTACGAAAAACAGAAAAATATCTCATAAAATTCCAGCCTTCGGAAAAGCTCTTGAAAGGGGTGTGGGGAAAACTTCTATCAGATAGACTTCATTCACGTAACAAGAAAGCCGTTTGCAAAAGTTTTTTCGCACGATCCCACGGAAAAGTAGCTTTCTCGGGAGTGCGTTTTGGGTGGAGGTACCAAAACGCATACGGTAGCACCGATATCTTGAGCTATCAAGCTCTCTCTTGACACCTTGATACACCTTCGGGAAAGCTCTTGAAAGGGGTGTGGGGAA
>CAJKPX010000022.1 GCA_905201895.1 uncultured Eubacteriales bacterium
TTCTTGAAAGAAGTTCTCCCCACACCCCTCTCAAGAACTTTCCCGGAATTGGTTTACAGTGTCAATGGGATGTTGATCGACTCAAGGCAAAGGGACTGCCCACAGCGAGGCTCGCCACGGCAGAGCGTTCGCAGGACTTCTGGAGAGATACTTTAAGTAATAAACTACTTACAAACATTTTCGGGGCGTTTCGCAAATCAAGCGAAACGCCCCTTTTGATATGGTGTGTATGTTACACACTAAAACATGTATCAAATGCACAAAAGGCGAAAAGAGATAACATATAGCAAAAGCACGGATACTCGTTCCCGCTTCTTACTCATATCAAAATGCTTTCAGGTTCTATACCAATCATAACAATTGGAACAGTAGGATTGGAGCGACCTTCACGAATTACATTCGCCAGCTCATTTTCATACCAAGCGACACCCGTATCCATCTTCAAGCACATCGCTCTAGTAGGCACTATCTCAATACCTACATCAATGTCATTTCTTAAAAAGAAGAAAGTGTGCTTTACATGAAGATCATATGCCACACTAAAATACTTGCCAAACTGCACCTCAACAGCAACACGGTCCTTTACAAAATCAACTTGATTATTTGTTCTAAAGGCGGTGAAACCATTGTTTTCAATAATCCGGCGTTGCGTCTCTTTGTCACGAATCTCCGCGATTTCTCTGGCAGTTGGAATATCGCCCGTCACATAATACTGGGTTGTAACAGATTTCCACCCTTGAGGAAACAGGATGCCTTCAAACTGCTTGTTCAGCGCCTTCTGGTCATATAAAGTCTTACCAAGGGATGGCTTTGCCTTACTGATTTTGGTAAAAGCATTGGCATCAATACTGGCAATTGCTGCCACAATTTCCTCCCACAAATCTTTGTGGTGAACCATCATGTGTTCAAAACCATTCAAATGACTATATACATTTGCGATTTTCATTCTGTATCCTCCCATTCCGTCGGTCTTTGAGCAATTTTATCATTTGCACCTGGTTTCCAAATTTTCTGGTAAATCGGTCTGGTAGCGAGAGTATCATTTTTCAATCGTTCAATTCGTTCCATACCGATGTCGATATATTTTTGCTCCCATTCTGTGCCGTATGCTTGGCGGTTATTTTTCAATGCAGCGAGCAAGGAAGAACCGACTCCAGCAAAAGGATCATAAACAATATCGTTCTCGTTTGTCAACGCAAGAACACATCTCTCCACCAATTCGATCGGGAATTGGCACGGATGGTCTACCTTCTCGGGATGGTTATTCTTCACATTTGGGATTTCCCAAACGAGAGCATCCCAATCATCAACCAACCGCTCAAGGGTCATCTCCCAAACATCCTCGGGGTTCTTGCCCTTGGGATTCCCGCTGAGTTGACCTTTCTTTCTACCTTTGAAATGCTTTTTGCCGGGATACTTGGAAGGAACTCTCACATTATCCAAATTAAACGTATAGTCACTGCTCTTGGTAAACCAAAGAATTGTCTCATAACGACCGCTGAATCGCTTGGTGCAGTGCAATCCGTGACCAAAATGCCAAATAATGCGATTGCGCAAGTGTAGACCCAATTTCTTAAAATAGGGATAAAAATATATATCCAGCGGATAAATTTCTCCATCGTTCACAAAATTGCCTGTCTGCCAGCAGAGACTACCGTCATCGGTCAGAATACGAGCAAACTCGGCGAGCATCGGCTCAATATTGCCAATGTATTCCTCTATACCGGTTTTTGTTTCGTATGCTTTACCGATATTGTACGGCGGCGATGTAATAATCAGTTTAACAGAACCAGATGGTAGTTCCTTGCAAAAATCGAGAGCATTCTTGCATTCATATCTAAAATCGAGCAGTTCCACCTCGCGGTTTCTCCTTCAGCACACAAATATATATTGATTATACCATAAAAAAAATAAAAATTCAAGTCACCCGTAACATTATTTACATAAAAGTTGAAAAATAACATCTAAATAAAACATACGGAAAGGGTGTCACAAATGCGCATTGCATTGGAGCGACACCCCTTCCCTTTTTTGTTGTCGGTCAAAAACGCCCCTTTTGAAAGGAGAAAATTTTTCTCTTGCAAAGTCCTTGACAGGTGGCGGACATTTCGTTATAATTTACCCAGCAGCAACGATTCTATATCTGAACGATCAAGCGGGAGTGCTTCAATGCATTTCGCATTTGAAGCACTCCCGCTTTGGATTTATGAAAATTATAACCGCAAACCGTTCAGAATACTGTTGCCGGAGCAGATCAGTCCTCGAGAACGCCGTCCATCATCTTCAGATTCCACATGGTTGCGAGTCCGCGAATGACCTCGTTGGGGATGATGTTCACTGCATGTCCGAGCGTGAGCATATAGATCTGCGCGGTCTTTTCAACCGTTTCGATCAGACCGAATGCCTCGTCGAGGTTCTTACCCGTGCCGTAGATGCCGTGGTTGGTCCACATCACGATGCGGTGCTCCTTCATCTTTTCAGCGGTTGCAATACCGATCTCCTCGGTGCCGCAGATCATGGAAGGAAGAACGCCAACGCCGTCGGGGAACACTACAACACACTCGGTGTTGGACTGCCAGAGCTTACGGGTGAACACGCGCTCGTCGGTGGAGCAAACGGTGTTCATTGCGATCGTGTAGGTGGGGTGGGTGTGCATCACAACTCTGTGGGTGGGGTCCAGCTCAAGTCTTGCGATATGGCTCATCATGTGAGCGGGGAACTCGGAGGTGAACTTGCCGCCGTCCTTGTAGCCCCACAGCAGCTCTGCATAGGTACCGTCTGCCGAAATTCTCACGATACCGAGGTTGGTTTCGGGATCCTTCTGCACGTTCTTGAAGTACTTACCGGTACCGGTTACCAAAAAGATCTTGCCCGCGAGCTTGATCGCGTCAAAGCCGGTGGGAATGGTTCTGATCACTCGGGTCAGGTCGAGGTACTCTGCAACCTCCTCCTCCTCGAGCATATAGCTGATGTTTCCGCCGTTTCTCTCGTCCCAGCCCTGTCTATACATGTTGGCAGTGGTCTCACTCATTTCAACGATAAAGGGCGCTTGAAAAATGTCTTTCATGATTTCACCTCAAAGTTATTTTTTATTGGATTTTCTATTGCGGTTCTATTATACTTGATTTATTTTGATTTGTCAATATATTTTCGCAAAATATTTTTGATTATTTTTGTTTTTTCTGTGTTTTTCTGTGTTTTGCCTGTGGTTTTCTGCGTTTTGCAGATTTCCAAAGAAAAAAGGCAGACTATCGCCTGCCCTTTTGGATGTGTCAACGCCACTCGTGTAATATCCAAAGTGCGAGCGTGCACTCTATCATGCTTATGATCCCGCAACGTAACGCTCGGGCGTTACCCCCACGCGCTTTTTGAACACCTTGGAAAAATAGTGGCTGTCATAATAACCGCATCTCATTGCAATCTCTGCAACCGTAAGCCCCATCTCCTCCCGACGCTCCAAAAGCCTTTTCGCATTTTCGATCCGAAGCTCGGTCAGATATTCAACAGGGGGAACGCCGCAAGCGGCAACAAAGCGGCGGCGGATGTGATCCCGCTGATAGCCTGTTGCCGACAGTATCTTTGAGAGAGAAAGCTCCGGATCTCTGTAATTTCGCGCAAGCAGACTGCATATCTCCTCCACCGCGGGATCGTTTTTCGGCGGCGTACATTTTTCCTCCAGAAGGCGCAAGAAAAGCTCGTATTGCAAGGAAAAGGATGTATCCCTTTTGCCTCTGACAAATCGGTGAAGCAGGCTCTCTGCCAACGGCTTCAACAAGCCGTCCTGATCGTTTTCCACATACAAAACGCCCTTCTTGAGCTCCTCGGAGAGTGCAGGGATGCTATCAACCTGCACAAAAATTTCTTCATAGCTTCCCTCGGAAAGACCGCCGTGCAGTGAATGGGGCGGGATGATCAGAACACTTCCCGGGCGCATATAAAATGTTTGCTCGTCAACAACAACCTCCCCTTCGCCCTTGAGAGTGAGAATAATCTCATAAAACGGATGACTGTGCGGTGCGGAGAGAGGATGGAAATCCGGCTTCGACCAGGCACCGATAAAAAAGCGTGACATGTAATTTCCCTCTATCTCGTTTTTTTACACTATTATATCACGATATGTCGCTTTTGTCTACAAAAAAGTCGTTTTTTTCCACCATTATATTTTTCTTTTCTGTTATAATTGTTTCGTTCAAAAAGACGCTCGGATTCCGGAGGTATTTATGAGAACAAATTTGACAAGCGGACCGATTTTTAAGACACTTCTGCTCTATTCCCTGCCCCTGATGATCACCAACGTGGTGGGTGTCCTGTTTCACACGGCAGACACCGCCGTGCTCGCCTTTATGGCAGGCGACGAGGCGGTTGCAGCCGTGGGTGCCTGCGGCTCACTCTTTACCCTTCTGACCACGCTCTTTACCTGCTTTGCCACGGGTGCAAACGTTTTGGTTGCCCGTCTGATCGGCGCCAAGGATGAGCTCGGCGTTCGGCGGGCAACGGGAACGGCATTGGTGATCGGTCTGGGAGCGGGCGTGATCCTGATGGTTTTTGCCGTGATCTTTGCCAAGGACCTGCTCACCCTGATGCAATGTCAGCCCGACGTATTGGACCAGGCAACGCTTTACATGAGAATTTATTTTCTCGGTATGCCAATCACCATGCTCTATAGCTTTATCGCAGCCCTTCTGCGCGCGTCGGGAGACAGCGTGCGTCCGATGAAATATATGCTGATCGCAGGCGTGCTGAACGTCGGCTTGAACGTCCTGTTTGTGGGGCTTTTCGGTCTCGCCGTTGCAGGCGTTGCCGTTGCCACGGTGCTTTCCAATCTGGTGTCGCTGATCCTCGGACTTAACGCCATGATCCGCAGCCGCGGAATGTGTCGCATTGAACGGCAGCACCTGCGACTCAGACGGTACGAATTTCTCGAAATGCTCAAAATTGCACTTCCCTCTTGCCTTGGCGCGATGTTCTTCTTCGTATCCAATGCAATCATCTCCGCCACCGTGAACGGCATGAGCACCGATGCGATGGCGGCAAACGCCTATGCGTCGCAGTTTGACGGCTTTATCTACACCGTGGGCACTGCGATTGCATCAGCCACAGCGGTGATGGTGGGGCAAAATTTCGGTGCAGGGCAGTTGGATCGGATCAAGAAAACGATCGGCGTCAGCGTGGCGTATGTTACGGCAGTTAGCCTGATCATGGGCGTGAGCTTCGTTCTGCTCGCCGACCCCCTGCTCTCGATCCTCACCGATAGCACCGAGATCATCGCGATCGCCAAGGGAAGAATGACATTCCTTTGCCTGACGTATTTTGTCACCAGCATTATGGAGGTCTACTCATTTTCCCTTCGTTCGCTTCGTCGGCAAAATGCCACGATGGTGGTTTCGGGCATCTGTGGCTTTGGCGTTCGTTGCACCTGGACCTGGTTTGTCTGGCCGCATTTCGGCACGCTTGACATGCTGTTCGTCTGCTACACCGTCAGCGCTGCGTTGGCAATCATTTGCTATTTGTTCATCTACCGCCAAACCGTGAATCGCTTGAAAATCATGTTTTCCAAAACAGAAGCCGTGCATACATAACAAAAAGGGGCTCAAATGCTAACGCATTTGAGCCCCCCTTTACATGTGTTTTTTCCATCAAATAATAGAAAAAAGCCATATTGTATTGAAAAAAGGCGCAAAATATGCTATCATAGAAAAAAACAAAAAGGAGACCTGTCATGGATCAATTCGCAAAGCAGGCACTGCTTGAATACAACAGCGAGGAATGCTCGCCTCATCCCGGCGGAGTGGAGGGCAGGGCCTTTTGGAATACCAACGCCTCTCAATTTATGTTCGTCCCCACGCTTCAGTTTCCAAGGATTCCGAAAGGGCGCGCCTATATCTACACCGCAGAAGATCAACACGGCAAAACGCACAGCTTCAGGGCATCCACTCCAACAGCCTCTCTCGCACCGATCTGGAGTGTTATCCCCGAGGGCTTTGTAACCCTTCGCGTCGAGGCGCTCGACAAATTTGACAACGTGCTTGCACTTGTCGGCACACGCACCTTCTTCAAGTGTGCCCCCTTCCCCGGCCGCGCCGCACTCCCGCCAAAGGCAAAAACTTACCGTGACTGCGCACTCGATGCCTTCCGCTTCGTTTACAATGACCCCATGGTGCAGCGTTGGCTCACACACGGCACGCCCGATCCCGACTACGCACACAACGCCTACCCCGCCAAAACGATCGAGAGCATCATTCGCGCCATGATCTATTACGCCAAGTTCGAGCCCTTCAATGCAGACAATGCCCTGTTGCTCGCGCGCCGTGCGGCAGACTATCTGCTCTCCATCACCCCCGACGGCGACGATCCGCTCGCAGGGCTTCCGCCCACCTATTCCTTCGAGGGTCTGCACGCAGAATCGGTTAACAAGGTCGCGCCCGCCGCAGAGGGCTGCCTTGGAACCACGATGATGATTTACCCCGTTGCCGCAGCGCATGCTTTGCTCGAGCTTGCCGAGGTAACGGGCGACGAAAAATATTTCAACGCCGCGCTCCGCATCGCGGAATACTACAAGGCAAACGTGCTCCCCTGCGGCAGCTGGTATCTGCTCTACGATTGCAAAACAGGTAAGCCTCTGACGAACAATATCTGCGTCAACTTCAAATTTGTGACCTTCTTCCACAGTCTCTTTGAAAAGACACGGGACCCCGCATGGCACGAGCTTGAGGTGGGCTGCTACAAATACATCTCCGAGGTCTGCCTCAAAACCTACAACTGGGAGGGTCAGTTTGAGGACGTCAAGGTTTCGGGCAACTATCAGAACCTCACGCATTTCACGGCAAACAATATGATCGAATACATTGCGGCAAATCTTGCCGATGACGGGAAGATGGTTGCCGAGGCGGTGGACCTGATGCGCTATGTGGAGGATCAGTTTGTGGTTTGGGGCGAGTTTCCCCGTTGGGGAGCGGCAGAGGAACAAAAGATCTACCACACCCCCGCAGGGCTTGAGCAGTATTTCTGCTACTGCCCGATCGACGCCAGCGCCGCCACGATCATGAGTGCATTTATGAGCATGTACCATCTTCGCCACGATCGCCTCTATCTTGAAAAGGCGATGGCGCTCGGTGACATGACAACGAGAATGCAAGACCCCGAGAGCGGTATAGTTCCCACCTTCTGGATCGGCGAGAATTGTGCAGAGGGGCGCCGAAACTTCTGGATCAACTGTCAGATCCACACCGCGTTTGTGATGATGCGGCTCGCAGAGCTCACCGAGACAGAGGGGATTGAATAAAAAAGACACATCATAACGGTTGTGCACACTGCCGAAAATCAGCCGTCCCCCCAAAAAAAACTTGACAAACGTATATATACTCTGTATAATGAAGGTGTGAGGTTTCTCGCACCTTCATTTCATATCATATACCGATCAAAAAAGGAGGCTGACTATGAAACGCTTATTATGCATGATCCTTGCCCTGCTTCTGCTCCTGATGGCAGTTGGATGCAACGAAAAGAAGCAACAGGTGGAGGGCTCGCAGCTGGTTGCAGTGCGTTATCTGGATCCGATTGACGATAACCCGTTGGTAAAGCAATTTTTCAACGCTTCATTAAACCCCGAGATTTCTCCTTATTGGGAAAACGGGATGGCACACCAGCATATCTTCCGCTTTGATACCGTTGAGGAATTAACGACTTTTAACGAAACGTATCGCGAAATTCTCGATGAATCCACCCCACCAAACCGATCGCCCGCCACGGTTACCGAAGCTACCGCGGATATGGATCAGGCTTTTTTTGAAAAAAACGCCTTGCTTGCGGTCTATGTTATTTCGGGTAGCATCAGCTACTCCTTCTATGTAGAAAAAATTGAAAAAGCCAATGGAACGCTCACAGTTTATATCGTGCAGGAGCCTGTCCCGAAGGGGGACCATGTGCTATGGGCAATGGCAGGAGAGATGGCGCTTGTGCCGATTGAAAAGAGCGAATTGGAAGGAATTAAAAGTATTGATGCAATCCTGACAAAATAAGATGAGCCGTGCAAAAACGCCCAAAACCTTGTGATTTCGGAATTTGATAAAACACAAACCCAATAAGGAGGCTGACTATGAAACGCTTATTATGCATGATCCTTGCCCTGCTTCTGCTCCTGATGGCAGTTGGATGCAACGAGACCGCAAAAACGCCACCCGAGGAAAGTGACACGCAAGAGCGCGGAACCGAGCCCGACGAGACCACCGCAGAGCCCGACGGGGATGCTACCACAGGTCGCCCCCAGCAAACGCCGAATCGCACACCGTCGCGAAGTGATGCACAGATTGTGAAAGCCCCTGTTCAGGATTGGGAGTCACTTCAGGAGAAGCTGATCGGATCAGACTTTTTCGAGGCTCCGCTCAATGCCGACCGACTCACGCTTGATGATGGCAAGAAGCATCTGCCAATCATTCGCATCGACACGATGGAACAGTTTGATACCTTCAATACACTCCTGCGCGAGCTCGCCCCCTCGGGTAAAACCTATTTTGAATCGGCAACAAAAGGAATAGACGGCGAATTTATGAAATACTATTCCCTCTTCGTTGTGTATTTCAAATCGGACAGTATCTCCCGCACGTTTGAAGCTCGATGCAGCAGCGATGAAAACAATCAAATCACCTTCAACATTGTGCAGGAGCCGTCCGACAATAACGTTTTGAGTATAGCAGGCTCTTGGCTTGCGGTCATTCCGCTCGACTCACGAACCGGACTCAAGAACGCAGTGCGTTTCGACGCAATTTTGACCTGCCCGAGTGAGGTAACGGTAAGCAATGAACGGTGGATTCATGTGCCTTATTTCGATTCGGATAATTCCTTACCGATGGCACCCGAGTTCTATGCCGAAGCACTGAATGCGAATGAGTTGGCTTGGATACACCCCCGTACCGTTCCAATGCCCGTCTTTTTCTTCGACGAAGCCGATGAATTGAGTGCATTCTGCAATCAATATGAGACGCTGCTCTCCGAAGCCTTATTCTATGAGAGTTCTTCGATCACAGAAGAAACCGCCGATATGGATGCCAATTTTTTTGAAACCCATTCTCTGGTTGCCGTCTACGTGATCGCAGGACAGCTCACCACCAACTTCTTTGTGGACCGTGTGGAAAAGGCAAACGGCACACTCACGGTTCGCACAGAGGAAATTCCACTCCCTGATGACATAATTGGAATTGATGCCATGTCAGCATGGATGGTGCTGATTCCAATCGAAAAGACCGCGCTTGCAGACGTAACCGAATTCCAAGCAGTTCGCGTCGCCTGCTACTGACAGATGCCTTCGGGGCAGTTGAGAAATCGCTGACAAATGCGTATATTCCCTATATAATAGAGATGGGGGTCTCTTGCCCCCTGTTCCTCACAATACACCGATCAAAAAAGGAGGATGACTATGAAACGCTTATTATGCATGTTCCTTGCCCTGCTTCTGCTTCTGATGGCAGTTGGATGCAACGAGACCGCAAAAACGCCACCCGAGGAAAGCGGCACGCAAGAGCGCGGAACCGAGCCCGACGAGGACATCACAACGGGCACCCCTCAACAGACAACCGTGCGCAAGCCGACCATTTATGATGCGCAGGTTGTGCGGTCCCCTGTTCAGGATTGGGAGACGCTTCAGGAGAAGCTGATCGGCGCAGACTTTTTCGAGGCTCCGCTCAATGCCGACCGACTCGCGCTTGATGACGGAAAGGAGCATTTGCCGATCTTCCGCATTGACACGATGGAACAGCTTGATACCTTCAATGCGCTGATCCAAGAACTCACGCCCTCCGGCAGCACCTACTTCGCATCGGCAACCCAAGAAATCAAGCAGAGCTATTTTGAAAATTACACGCTGTTCATTGCCCACGCCACAACCGAAAACGTGGGACCAACCTTCCGCATTGACCTTGACAACACCGCTGATAACGTGCTCACGCTCAACCTCGTTTGCAATCCCAACACATCAGGTTTTGACGCAATCGGAAATTGGTTGGTGCTGGTTCCAATCGACAAGCGCGTGCATCTGGACGGTGCAACCGAATTCGACGCAATCCTGACCGAGCCCTCGTTTGTAGAGACAGGAATTACTCGGATGGTACGGGTTCAATATTTTGACACAGACTATTCTTCACTCATGCCGAAGTGTGCAGAGTTTTATGCAGAGGCGCTGAACCCGGAACAATTACAAAAGCGCTACTCTATGAGAACCCACGTGCCGATCTTTCGATTTGACACGCTTGAGGAGCTGACCGCTTTTAATGAAACCTATCTGGAGCTACTCGACCGTCCCGGTTCGCACACCCCTGCCACAGTAACCGATGCCACATCCTTTATGGATGAAAAATTCTTTGAAACACAGTCCTTAATCGCCGTCTACGTGATCTCGAGCAGTGGCTCCTTCCAATACCATTTGGAAAACGTGGAAAAGACAAACGGCAGAATTCTGGTGCATATTGCACAGGATCCGTTTCCCGACGATTGCGATTACACATGCGATATGGCTGCATGGATGGCACTCATTCCAATTGAGAAAGCGGCACTTGAGGACGTAACCGTTTTTGATGCGATCCGTAGCCAAGGCAGAAGAGGTTGAACCCGCCCCAAAGCCTGAATTTTTAGCGCTTTCGGCGTTTTCCTCTCTTGCAAGCGTACCGAGGATCATTGATTTTCACGCAAAGAATCACAACGCTCGCGCCGACTCGCCAAAATGCGAGTCGGCGCACTTTCTTTTTTTGAAAAAAAGACTCGGGGTTAATTTTTTCTCTCCCCAAAGAGGTTGACAAGACAGTTTTTTTATGTTAAAATAAGGATGGATACGTATCACCAAAAATTTTCACAACCGGAGGTCTGTCATGGCATTGTTTGACAAGCTGAAAAAGAAAAAAAATGAGACCGCAAAGGCGGAAGCCCCTGCAGCGGCACCTGCAGAGAAGGCTGCGCCCGCAGGCCCCTCGATCAAAAACGTAAAGGTTCCCGCTGCCGCTCCCGCAGAAAAGGCAACACCTGCGGCATCCAAGCCCGCAGCGAAAAAGGCGGCTCCCAAAGCTGCCGTGAAGCCTGCCGCAAAGCCCGCAGCAGCTAAGGCGCCCGCAAAGACCGCGCCCAAGACCGCAGAAAAGCCTGCCGCAAAGCCCCTGCCCAAGAAGCCCGCAGGCGTTACCGCTGCTCCCGCAGCCGCACCCCGTCCCTTCTTCGTTACCACCGAGGAGGACATTCGCCTCGCCTTCGATCAGGCAATCGAGGAGGCAGAGCAGGACGTTCTGCGCAGCACCTCCAAGGCAGTTGGTAAATATGAGTTTGATCTGGAGGTTGACGGCTTCCACTTCTATCTGATCGCAAACAACGGACAGATGCTGTTCGACAGCCCCAGCTTCACCACCCTCATCGGTGCTATCAACGGCATGAAAACCTTTAAGAAGGCGGTTGCAGAGGGCACTTTTGAGATTAAGGTTGACAAATACAATCGCTACCGCTTCATTCTCGCACGCAAATATTACGGCGAAAACTACACCACCAAGGATCAGTGCCAGAAATGCGTGGAGTCGGTGAAAAACTTTGCGTCTTGCGCAAAGGTAATCCGCTACAACCCCACGAAAGAGGCAATCGCCGCATACGAAGCTGCAAAGAACAGCAAGCGCATGCCGGACGACATCGACTGGAGAGCAGTTGAGAGAGCAGAGGCAACCGCACAGAAGATGGGTAAATTTGAAATTTACCGCGAGGACGACAAGCACTATTGCTTCTATCTGCTCGCAAACAACGGTCAGATTCTCTATTCCAGCCGCTACTATGCAAACGAAAAGGCTTGCCGTGAGGGCATCACGTCCTTCAAGCGCGCCGCTTACGTTGGCAACTTCTTTGTTGACCGCGACAAATTCGGTAACTACCGCTACGTTCTCAAGAACATCGGCTCGGCAGCCGCATTTATCGGTGAGTCCTACGACAACAAGCCGCAGTGCGAAAAAATTATCGAATCGGTGAAGAACTTTATCGTTACCGCAACGATTGAGCTCGAAACGCAGGACGCATAAGCGTTGTTAAAATCAAAGGCAAATCGGGTCGGGTGCAATGCGCCCGACCCGATCGGTTGTTAGGTTGTATAGGCATGATTGGGAGAGATGATCTCCATATATTCGCGCGGTGTGCAGCCAAACTCGCTCTGAAAGGCACGGTAAAAGCTGCGCAGAGACTGAAATCCGCTCTCAAGTGCCGCTGCCGTAACGGTTCGCTCGCCCTCTCGCATGAGCAGAATCGCCTCGCGCAGACGCAACACGGTGAGATAGCGGTTAAATCCGATATGAAGCGTGCTCTTGAATGTGCGCGAAAGGTAGCTTGGGTGATATCCGAGCGTCTGTGCAACCGCCCCAAGCGTGAGCTCCTCGCGAAAGGACTGGTTCAGATAGAGCAGCACGCGCGAGGTCAGCTCCAGATCACGCTCGCGATCGGAATCCTCAAAGCGTACTCGCTCGAGCAGATGTCCGAGAATGACGTAAACGTAGCCGCGCCGCGTGATCTCACTTTTAGTCTCTATAATTGAACGGATCGCGTCGCTCAGCTTTTCAAAAAGAAACGGGTCGCAGAGAAAAGACTCCCGCGCCTGCCGTTGTCCGAGTGCGGGGAGAAGGTCTACGAAAAAATCGGGTGGAATGATCACCACGAGACTGCGCGATTCCCCTACCGTTCGGTAGCTATGTGCATCGTAGCTCCAAGCAACCGCGATCTCACCCGGTCCGAGCACACGCCTCTGATCGTTGATCCAGACCTCGATCTCCCCCTCGGTCACAACGCAGATTTCAATATGCGAATGAAAATGAAATCGGTAGCTGCGGTTTTTGACGTCTCCTGCCTCCAGCCTTCGGTTCTGCTCCCGACTCAATAGAAATTCCGCTTGCATACTTCCTCCATAGGTAAAAATATGGCATAAAAATTTCATTTTATTGCAAGAAAAAGACAATATTTTGTGTTATCATTATACTACTTTATTAGTTTCTTGTCAATATCAATGACAAATTTCGAGGTGTTTTATGAATCAAACGCAAGCAGAGCCTCAAAAGGCTCCCAAAAAGCAGCCCATGCTGTTCTCCAACCGCGAGCTGATTCGACTTTCGCTTCCTCTGATTCTGCAACAGATATTCAGCGTGACGATCGGCGCGGTTGACACCGTGATGGTTGCCGCTGCAGGGGAAACGGTGGTCTCGGGCGTCTCGCTCATCAGCACGCTCGACACCATGCTCGTTCTGATCTTTAGCTCCATGGTGACGGGTGGATCGGTGGTAATCTCCCAGCTTTTGGGACGGCGTGACTCCGATGCCGCACGTTCTGCAGCAAAACAGCTGCTCTATATCTCCACAATGGTTGCCACAGCGGTCACTCTGATCGTGGTTATTCTGCGCGTGCCGCTCTTGCATCTACTTTTCGGAAAAGCAGAGCCCGCCGTGATGAGCAGTGCGCTCGAATATTTCACGATCGTTTCGCTCTCCTTCCCGCTCCTTGCAATCGAAAGCTCGGGCGCCGTGATCTACCGCGTAACAGGCAACTCGATGATCGGACTCAAGGTTTCGGTTGTGATGAACCTGATCAACGTTGCGGGCAACGCTACCCTGATCTACGGCCTTGGAATGGGCGCAGCGGGTGCTGCAATCCCAACGTTTGTTTCGCGCCTGATCGGTGCGGGCGTGATGATTTACCTGATGGTACATCAGAACAATCCCCTTCGCATTGAGCGCCTGCTCCATTACCGACCCGACAGGCACACCATCCGAGCGATCCTACGCATCGGCGTGCCAAACGGCGTGGAAAACGGTATGTTTCAGTTTGGCAGGCTGATGACGCAGAGCCTGGTCTCCTCACTCGGAACCACCGCGATTGCAGCCAACGCCGTGGCTCTCACGCTCGCAAACTACCAATACATGCCCGGAACGGCAATCGGCGGCGTGATCATCCCCGTGGTTGGCAGATGCGTGGGCGCAGGCGAGGAAAAGCAGGCAAAATACTACTCCAAATTTCTGGTTGGCGTTACCTATGCACTCCTGTGGGCGGTGATCCTGCTCACGCTTCTCTTTGCTAAGCCAATTATCTCGCTCTACGAGCTCTCCGCCGACTCTGCGGCGCTTGCATACGAAATGATCGTGTTCCATTGCATCATTGCCGCAATTCTCTGGCCAATCGCCTTCACGCTTGCAATCCCCTTCCGTGCGGCAAGCGACGTGCGTTTTCCGCTCGTGGTCTCGGTATTCTCAATGTGGGCATTTCGCGTGGCACTCAGTTATTTCTTTGCGCTCGAGAGCGTCACACTCTTTGGCTTGACGCTTCCCGGGCTTGGGCTGGGTCCGCTCGGCATTTGGGTTGCCATGATGGTGGACTGGATCTTCCGCGCCGTACTGTTCGTTTGGCGTTACCTGAGCGGGAGATGGCTATCCTTTCTGAAGCTGAAAAAAAACAGAGCCGCAAATGGCTCCGAATAACTTTGACAAATAAATGTCCGTTCTCTTTTCTCCTTTTGGAAAGTTCTTGAAGGGATAGGGGCGTGGGAAGGGAAACTTCTTTCAAGAAGTTTCCCTTCCCCCACAATTTATTATATCCTCAAATCAGAACAGACCCGAGATCTTGCCGTTTTCGTCAACGTCGATCTTCTCTGCCGCGGGAACCTTCGGGAGTCCGGGCATGGTCATGATGTCGCCCGTGAGAGCGACCACAAAGCCTGCACCTGCGCTGATCTTGACGTTGCGCACGGTTACCGTGAAGCCTTCGGGCGCACCGGGCTTGGTGGGATCGTCCGAGAAGCTATACTGCGTTTTTGCCATGCAGACGGGGCAACGGTCAAAGCCGAGTGCGGTGAGCTGTGCGATCTGCTTCTTTGCGGCAGGCAGGAAAGTGACGCCGGCACCGCCGTAAACCTTTTTCACGATCGCCTCGATCTTCTCCTCAATGGTGCAATCGAGCTCATAAGAGAAGGTAAAGTCGCCCTTCTCCTCCTCGCAAAGGCGAACAACCTCGCGTGCGAGAGCCTCGCCGCCCTTGCCGCCCTCTGCCCAAACGGTGGAGAGGACCACGTTGACGCCCAGCTCGCGGCACTTGCGGATCACTTGCTCAACCTCGGCATCGGTGTCGGTCGGGAAACGGTTGACTGCTACCACGCAGGGAAGCTTATACACGTTGCGGATGTTGGAAACGTGACGGAGCAGGTTGGGCAGACCGCGCTCGAGAGCCTCGAGATTTTCGGTGCCCAGCTCGGTCTTTGCAACGCCGCCGTGCATCTTGAGCGCACGAATGGTTGCAACCATCACAACTGCCGAGGGAGTCAGACCCGCCATGCGGCACTTGATGTCGAGGAACTTTTCAGCACCCAGATCGGCACCGAAGCCTGCCTCGGTAACGGCATAGTCGCCCAGCTTCATTGCCATGCGGGTTGCGATCACGGAGTTGCATCCGTGCGCAATGTTTGCGAAGGGACCGCCGTGCACGAATGCGGGCGTACCCTCAAGGGTTTGCACGAGATTGGGCTTGAGTGCGTCCTTGAGCAGAGCTGCCATAGCGCCAACGGCACCGAGCTGACCTGCGGTGACGGGCTTTTCATCATAGGTGTATGCCACAACGATGCGAGAGAGGCGCTCCTTGAGGTCGGTGATCGAGCTTGCAAGGCAGAATACTGCCATGATCTCGGATGCAACCGTGATATCGTAGCCGTCCTCACGCGGCACACCGTTGACGCGTCCGCCGAGACCGTCGGTCACAAAGCGGAGCTGACGGTCATTCATATCCACGCAACGCTTCCAGGTGATGCGTCTGGGGTCGATATTGAGCGCGTTGCCCTGATAGATGTGGTTGTCGAGCATTGCTGCGAGCAGGTTATTTGCCGCGCCGATCGCGTGGAAGTCACCCGTGAAGTGCAGGTTGATGTCCTCCATCGGAACAACCTGTGCCCAGCCGCCGCCTGCTGCGCCGCCCTTGATACCGAACACCGGTCCGAGCGAGGGCTCGCGGAGCGCAACCATAACGTTCTTTCCGATGCGGCTCAAACCGTCGGCAAGTCCGATGGTGGTGGTGGTCTTTCCCTCGCCTGCGGGCGTGGGGGTGATGGCGGTAACGAGGATCAGCTTGCCGTCTGCTCTCTTGCTATCCTTGAGCAGGGAGTAGTCAACCTTAGCCTTGTACTTGCCGTACTGCTCCAGGTAGTCATCTCCAATTCCTGCAACCTTTGCAATGTCCACAATGGGCTTCATTTGGACAGACTGCGCGATTTCAATATCGGTCATCATCGTTCGTTTTTCCTCCGAAAAAAGAAAATTTATGTTACACATTATTATACCACATTTTTCCCTATTTGTCCATAGTCATTCGACCGTTTTTACATTTTCGGGGGTTTGAACAAAAAAACAGGGGGGAAAGCAAAAGCCGAGCCGATCGGGGTTGACCCAAGGGGCTCGGTTTTTGGTTACTTTGTAAAATCTTGTCAAAATTTTAACGCATGGTGCGGTAACGCAGCGTGCGCATCGCGTTGAGAATTGCGATCACCGCAACGCCAACGTCGGCAAAGGTTGCTGCCCACATATTGGTCATATCAAAGAGACTGAGCAGCAGGAAAAAGAGCTTGACGCCGAGCGCAAACACGGTGTTTTGAATGACAACCCGACGGGTGAAGCGTGCGATTGAGATGGCGTCGGCAAGCTTTTGAGGCTGATCGTCCATCAGAACCACGTCCGCAGCTTCAATCGCGGCATCCGAGCCGAGTGCCCCCATTGCAATGCCAACGTCAGCGCGTGCGAGCACGGGCGCATCGTTTACTCCGTCTCCTACAAATACGAGTGCCCCGCTCTTTTCGGTCAGTAAGGTCTCCACGCATGCCACCTTATCCTGCGGCAATAGCTCCGCGTGGTAGACATCCAAACCCAGATTTTCCGCAACGTACTTTGCAATCTCTTTTCGGTCTCCCGTGAGCATCACGGTCTTGCGCACGCCAAGCGCACGCAGGCGCGCGATTGCCGCTCCTGCCCCGGCTTTCACGCGATCGGAGATCACCGCGCAGCCGAGATAATCCCCGTTTGCGGCAAGGTAGACCACACTTCCCTCCACGCCGTCATAGGGCTCGAACGAAATATGCGCCTCACGCATCAGATCGGCGTTTCCAACCAACACACGAGCGCCCTCAACCGTGGCAAAAATCCCCAATCCTGCACGCTCCTCCACAGTTGCGCTCGGCAGGGCTCCGCCCCCCTCATCTTTCCACGCACGCAGAAGCGAGCGCGCGATCGGATGATTGGAATATTGCTCCGCAGCGGCACACAGACGCAAAAAGTCGGTTCTATGCAGGTCTCCCTCGGTGCGGATCTCGGCGAGCGCAAAGCAGCCCTCGGTGAGGGTTCCGGTTTTGTCAAATACGACAGTATCGGTGGTGGCAAGTACCTCCAGCCAATTCGCGCCCTTGATCAGAACGCCGTGACGCGAGGCGCACCCCAAGCCGCCAAAATAGGAAAGCGGGATTGAGATCACAAGTGCGCAGGGACAGGAAACAACCAAAAAAATCAGTGCCGTATGCAGCCAACGCTGCCATTCCCCCGTGAGAATCGACGGAACGGTTGCCAAAAGGCATGCAACCGCAACCACGGTGGGCGTATACCAACGAGCAAATTTGGTGACAGCGTTTTCCGCCTTGGATTTTGCGAGCGCAGAATTTTCAACCAGCTCCAGAATTTTGGAAACCGTTGATTCGGCAAACGGACGAATGACCCGAAGCCTGATCGGTGCACGCATATTGACGCATCCGCTCATTGCTTCGTCGCCCTCTCGCACCGCGCGCGGCAGAGATTCCCCCGTGAGTGAAACCGTGTCAAGCTCGCTCCGACCTTCCACCACAACACCGTCAAGCGGAATTTTCTCACCCGGGTATACCAGAATAAGCTCGCCAACCGCAACCTCGTCGGGATCAACGGTCAGTTCCTTCCCGTCACGCAGAACGCGCGCTTCGTCGGGACGGATTTCCATCAAGGCGGCGATCGAGCGACGGCTCTTGCCCACGGCAACGCTCTCAAAGAGCTCGCCAACCCGGTAGAACAGCATCACGAAAACCGCCTCGGGGTATTCCGAGAGCACCAACGCACCAACCGTTGCAATGCACATCAAAAAGTTTTCGTCAAGCAGCTGCCCGTGTGCCACGTTCAGGATCGCCTTGCGCCATACCTGCCATCCAACCCAAAAATACGGGATGAGAAAGATCGGCAGGCGAAGATACCAAAGCGAGGGCACCCACCCAAAAGACGTGCAAAGAACGGCACAGAGAAAGAGGCCGGCCGAGAGCAGGATGCAAAGGAGCGAGCGCCGTTGACTTTTCGTCAGACTCATTGCGATCGCCTCGCTTTACTTCACGATCACCGAGCAATCGGGGTCCACGCGCTTGACCGCCTCACAAGCAAGACGCACAACCTCGTCCCATTTGTCGTCCTCTGCCTCCAAAACCAGCTTCTGTGCAAAAAAGCTCACGGTCGCGCTTTTAACACCGTCGATCTTGAGAATGAGTCGCTCCATTTTTGCTGCGCAATTTGCGCAATCGAGATCGTTCATCGAAAATGTCTTTTTCATGGTATATGTTCCTTTCAAAATTGTAGTGAATTAAATTCGGAAATATATTTACGTCGGAATTACTCGCGCACGTGATCCATTCCCTGCCCGAGGATCGAATGGATGTGATCGTCGGCAAGTGAATAGAACACGGTTTTACCCGCGCGACGAAATTTGACCAAACGAGCCTGCTTGAGCACGCGAAGCTGATGCGAGATCGCCGAGACGTTCATGCCAAGCAGATTGGCAATGTCACAAACGCAGAGCTCGGTTTCAAACAGAACGTAAAGAATACGAATGCGCGTGCTGTCTCCAAACACCTTGTAGAGCTCCGAGAGCGCGAACAGCTCCTCCTCGCTCGGCATCTGCCCTCCTGCGTGCGCGATTCGCTCGGGATGAAGCTCGGAACAGCCGCATTTCGGTGCAATTTCCTTCATGTTATCGCCTCCTGTCTGTTTTATCACCCCAACATTTGAACAGTTGTTCAAATGTTATTTTATCACACAAGGGAAAGGATGTCAAGTGTTTTTTGAAAAATAAAGAGAAACGAGGGTGTGTGATGCCCCCTATCAAACAAAGACACGAAACATAACAGAAAGACAAAAACTTTTGAAAAACTTTTTAGAAAAAGATTGACAAACGACAAAAAGAATGATATAATATACGGGTCTGAAATACGAGGTGTGGCTCAGCTTGGTATGAACGCATCCTCGCTCCGCTCGGGGTTCGGGACGTAGAAGTCGCAAGTTCTCCTCTTCCCCGTGCAAAAATTTCATAACGAGGTGTGGCTCAGCTTGGTAGAGCGCTACGTTCGGGACGTAGAAGTCGCAAGTTCGAATCTTGTCACCTCGACCATAAAAACAAAAAGAGAGGCGTGCCCTCTCTTTTTGTTTTTACGATTGAAGTTTATCGGTTTGAACTTCGCAAACGCTTGCGTTTGCCGGAACGCGCGGGTAGACAAAACGGTGTGCAACCGCCTCATTTTACCGCGCGTTTAAGTGCAGAATCTTGTCACCTCGTACCAAATAAGCACTGTAATTATGATACGAAACCGTGTCGTAAAAGCGGTGCTTGTTTTTTATTCAAAAGCCTTGATTTATAAGGCTTTTTGTGCATGAGGAGTAATCGTATCAAAATTATAGTTTGTTCTTCTACTGAGTTTTAGGGGACTTAAACTATCAAAATCCACATTTTGTAATTCATTCTGATACTTTACAAAAGATAAGTGTCAGAGTATGTAACGGCTTGAAATTTCGCAAAAATTTTGATATAATTATTGCAACAACATCGAAACGAGGTGAGCATTATGGCAGAAAAGAAATACATAATTGATAATGCCGATCTGATGGCAGAATGGAACTGGGAAAAGAACAAGGAATTAGGACTCGAACCGCAAAAAATATCATATGGCTCTGCAAAAAAAGTATGGTGGAAATGTCAAAAAGGACACGAGTGGGAAATTTCACCAAATCATAGAAGTAGTGGAAATGGTTGCCCATATTGTGCCGGTCAAAAAGCGTTAAAAGGACAAAATGATTTACAAACAGTTAATCCCGCTTTAGCGAATGAGTGGAATTATGAAAAAAACAATGGATTAACTCCTATGGAGGTAATGTCTAATAGTAGTAAAAAAGTATGGTGGAAGTGTAGCCAAGGACACGAGTGGCAGGCAAAAATACAAAATAGAAATAGAGGATATGGATGTCCATATTGTTCAGGACGATACGCCGTTAAAGGTGATAGTGATTTACAAACAGTTAATCCATCATTAGCAAAAGAATGGAATTATGAAAAAAACGATGAATTAACTCCTATGGATGTAAAACCTAATAGCGATAAAAAAGTATGGTGGAAGTGCAATAAAGGGCATGAGTGGCAAGCGACAATAAAACATAGAAGCAACGGACGTAACTGCCCTGTTTGTAACTCTGAGCGACATACATCTTTGCCCGAATATGCACTTGTGTACTATCTAAAAAAATACGGAGTAGAAGTATTTCAATCATATAAAGAACAAGGGTATGAGTTGGATGTATATATCCCGGCGAAAAGAATAGCAATTGAATATGATGGTTCTTATTGGCATAGGAACAAAACGGAAATGGATTTAGAGAAAAATTCAAAGTGCAAAAAAGACGGGATCAAATTATACAGAATTAGAGAGGGATTACCGTCATTGAATGACACCTCTATAGATTACCTTATTCAAGATAACAAAAAGGATTTATCAAAAGCTCTCAAAGAAATTTTAAGAGAAATAATCCAAACCAATGTGGATATTGATTTAGATAGAGATGCTATTGCCATTGATAATCTACGGGAATATACCGAAAAAGAAAGTTCCCTTTTGTTTTCCAACCCAACTTTAGCAGAAGAATGGAATTATGAAAAGAACGGCAATCCAACACCGCAACATTTTACAGCGAACAGTGGAAAAAAAGTATGGTGGAAATGTCAAAAAGGGCATGAATGGAAATCGGTAATATATAATAGAAACAAAGGAATTGGGTGTCCCTATTGTGCAGGGCGAAAAGTGTTAAAAGGTGAGAATGATTTACAAACACTTAATCCAGATTTAGCGAAAGAATGGAATTATGAAAGAAATAATGGTTTAACCCCCTCGGATGTAATGCCAAACAGCAATAAAAAAGCATGGTGGAAATGTAATAAAGGACACGAATGGCAGGCGGTAATAGGTAGTAGAAATAGCGGATATGGATGCCCCTTTTGTGCAGGTCAAAAGGTTTTAAAAGGACATAATGACCTACAAACTGTTAATCCAATTTTAGCTAGTGAATGGCATTATGAGAAAAATAATGAATTAACTCCCGCGGACGTTATGCCGAATAGCGGAAAAAAGGTATGGTGGAAGTGCCAAAAGGGACACGTGTGGCAAGCCACGATATGCAATAGAAATAAAGGTCAAGGATGTCCATACTGTGCCGGTAAAAAGGTTTTAAAAGGTTATAATGATCTACAAACAGCAAATCCAACTTTAGCAAATGAATGGAATTATGAAAAAAATAACGGATTAACACCTGCGGAAATAACACCAAACAGCAATAAAAAAGCATGGTGGAAATGTAGCCAAGGACATGAATGGCAAGCAACTATAAGCAATAGAAATATAGGTCGCGGTTGCCCCGAATGTGCAAAACAAAAGCGCAAAAAGAAAGCCACTTAACCACAAAGTTAAGTGTCATAGTATGTAACGCTTTTTGTAACGGTTTTGCATTGTATCCATATTATCAGTAGTCTTCATAAAAACAAAAAGAGAGGTATCCCCTCTTTTTTTGTTTTTACGATTGAAGTTTATCGGTTTGAACTTTGCAAGCGCTTGCGTTTGCCGGAACGCGCGGATAGATGAAACTATGGATTACTACTGTATTTCACCGCGCGTTTAAGTTCAGAACCTTGTCACCTCATAATTTGGTATTTCACTTTTTCATAAATTAAAATTTCCAGACAATATGTAAAGACGGCATGCGCTTTTCGTCGAGCAGGGCGATATCAAAAGGATGATTACCGATCGCATCGGATGAGAAGACACAAAGTCTTTTATGGATTTGATTAAGTGAACGCACAAAAGACCTTATTTTTTTGTAAAAGCTTGACGAATAATATTTTTGAAAAAGTGTAGATTTTTCCGAATAAGTATGGTATAATATATAGCCGATGAAAAAAGATCGACCATAAGGATGCCGTGGCTGCAAATAGTCCGCTCGCATCTGAATGTCTCTAACCTCGCGTAATCAAAAAACATTTGAAAGAAGGCGTATTTTTCCATGACACAAACAGCAAGTGTCTTTTTGAGTTTGTCTATCGCCCTGCTTGCAGGTCTGCTTTTATCGAGACTTGCCAAACTCGTAAAGCTTCCTGCAGTTACTGCATATCTGATCGCAGGCGTTTTGATCGGACCGTTTGTGCTCGGTGCATTTGACATGCCGGGTATCGGTATCGCCTCGGAGCAAATCGAGGACTTCGGCTTGATTGCCGACCTTGCGCTCGGCTTTATCGCGTTCTCCATGGGCAACGAATTCAGACTCTCACAGCTCAAAAAAATCGGCAAGCAGGCAACCATTATCGGCGTGTTTCAAGCGTTGATCACGACCGTTGTTGTGGACATTGCTTTGATCGCACTTCACTTTGCAATGCCAAATACACTCTCCATCCCTGCGGCAATTGTACTCGCATCGGTTGCAACTGCAACGGCTCCTGCTGCGACACTGATGGTCGTAAAGCAGTACAAGGCGAAGGGACCGGTTACAGACGTTCTCCTTCCCGTCGTTGCGCTTGACGATGCGGTCGGTCTTGTGATTTTCGCAATCTCCTTCGGTATCGCACGATCTATGGGAACGGCAGGTGTCAGCCCGCTTGCGATTATCCTTGAGCCTCTGCTCGAGATTGTTCTCTCGCTCCTGCTTGGCTTTGTGATGGGCTTGCTCTTTACTCTTTGCGAAAAATATTTCCATTCCCGCTCCAAGCGTATGGCGGTTTCGGTCACATTCGTGATGCTGACCGTTGCGATCTCCAGCATGAAATTTGAGGTTGGAGGCATACATATTGGATTTTCTTCCCTGCTTGCCTGCATGATGCTCGGAACCGTGTTCTGCAACATCTGCGAGGTTTCCGAAGAACTGATGGACAGAGCCGACAGATGGACAACTCCCATATTGATTTTGTTCTTTGTTATCAGCGGTGCGGAGCTTGATCTTTCGGTATTTACCCAGTGGGCGGTCGTTGTTGTCGGTATCGTTTATATCATTTCCCGTTCCTTCGGCAAATGCTACGGTGCAAATATCAGTGCGAAAATGACAAAATCCGATCCTAACATTGTGAAATATCTCGGCATCACACTGCTTCCGCAGGCAGGCGTCGCGCTCGGAATGGCGATCAAAGCGGTTGAGCTTGGACCGGATGGCGCAATCGTTCGCAACATTACGCTGTTCGCTGTTTTGATCTATGAGATCGTTGGACCGTTCCTCACTAAAATGGCTCTTACCAAGGCTGGTGACATCAAGGAGGAAGGACGCAAGAGTGCCCGCGACGAACATCTTGCCCTAAAGACACAAGGCGAACAAAAATAAGTCTTTTACAACACGTCAAAAAAATGAGGTCTGACCAAATGCACATTGCATTCGGTCAGACCTCGTTTTTTAGTCGGCTTGGATATTCGGGGATTACAGAACCAGCGAAGGTGCGGTGTAGACTCTCGCCGCCAGCTCCTGATTAAGCATGTAAAGGCTCTTGGGGTCGGAGCCAAAAAGCTCCATCTTCGTGATCAGATCATTGGCGTTGGTTTCCTCCTCGCCCTGCTCCTTAACGAACCAATCAAGGAACTGCATGGTGCGGAAATCTCTTGCCTCATACGCTGCTGCATAAATATCGTTGATCAGAGAGGTCACGTATTCCTCATGCTCGAGTCCTGCTCGAAGCACGTCCATGTGGCAGGTGATCGCCTTGTCGGGCTTTGCAATTGCCTCGAGTGTAACCTTCTGGTTCTCGTTTTGGAGGTACTGATAGAACAGCATTGCGTGGTCACGCTCCTCCTGTGCCTGGACCTTATACCAATTTGCAAATCCGTCCAGACCCACGTCCTCAAAATAATTCGAGAAATCGAGATAGAGATATGCAGAATAAAACTCCTTATTGATCTGCTGATTGAGCAGCTCGTGTACCTTTGCATTCATGACAGTCTTTCTCCTTTTTTCTTTTTTGTTGGACCTTACATAAAAAGTATATCATATTTTTTTGAAAAAATCAAGCATCCGTGAAAAAAACATTTTGTATCGCCTTCAGTTATTCAAGCCACTCAAGCTTCGATGTGCTCCTCTGCCCGAACCTCTGCCTGAGGCTCGGCGGGCTGATCCTTACCGATGCGGCGCAGAACACGCACGAGCAGGATCGCACCGAGAGCGGCAGTGAGAATATTCACGCCAACGAAATTGAGCCAGATGCCGTCGAGCCCCAGCGGCCAGAGCGCACCGAGGAAAAAAACGGGAAAGACGAGTGCGGTGGAAACCGACATCACGGTTGCCAGAACAGGCTTTTCGATTGCACTGAGAAAGCCCTGCGTGGTCACACCGAACCATCGGAACAGATAGGCAAAGCAAAAGAGCTTGATCGCACGCGCCGACTCGGTCAGAAGCAGAGTGTCACCCGAATTTGCAAAGAGCGATGCGACCGTATCCGAGAAGAAAAACAGGATCGAGGTGGACACCAACCCCACAACGGCGGTTCCGATATAGGCACATTTGAGAATTTTTTTGACTCTGCCGTAGCTCTGCGCGCCCCAGTTGTAGCCAATGGCGGGCGAGAGCGAATCGCTGATGCCGTAGAGCAGCGGCCAGCAGAGGTCGCTCGAATACATCAGCACGGCGTAAACGGCAACTGCCGTGGTGCCGCCGCTCGCTCCCCAGGTTGCAGCCCCCAGAACCATGAGCGAAATATTCATCAGGATTGAGGTCACGCGCCCCGAGATATTACTTAAAAACACGGGCGAGCCGCAGGAGGCAATCTGCTTGATCAGCCCCATGCTGAATTTGGGCTTTTGAAATTTGAGCAGCGTTTTCCCGCGCAAAAACGGGATCATCGCAACGATCGAGCAGAGCGACATAGCAAGCGATGCGGCAAGCGCCGAGCCTACCACGTCCATGTTAAGCCCGATCAGGAAGAAGGTGAGCAGAGCCAGCGTGACCAGGTTGGAGCAGATGTTGATCACCATGCTGGTTTTGACGTATCCGCAGATGCGCAGGTAATTATCCATTGCGAAGAAAATCGAAGCAAGCGGACCGCAAAGCGCACAGGTGCGCAGATAGCGCACCGAGGTGTCGAGCAGAACGTCGTCGGCTCCCATCATGCGGCAAAGCGGCTCTGCCGCAAAAAACATCACTGAGCCCATGAGCACCGATGCGGCAAAGATCATGAGCACCGAGCAGGAAAAGGCGTTGTTTGCTGCCTTGTAGTCCTTTCTGCCGAGCGCGATCGAGATCGGCACCGAGGCGCCAACGCCGATCAGGTCGGCAAGCGAAAAATTGATCATGACGAGCGGCATGGCAATGTTGACGGCGGCAAATGCGCCCTCACCAAGTCTCTGACCGATAAAAGCCCCCTCGATGATGCTGTAAATCGACATGGCAAACATGCTGATCATGCCCGGGAGCGCAACGATAAAAAACAGTCTCCACGGCTTCATCGTGGCATACATGACTTCAGTATCGCGTTTCATTCTCTCCTCCAATTGTCAGGTAACGCCCCACAGTCCAACGGAGCAGAAGCTGCGATGGACAGGTGGCACAACAGTATTATTATAGCCTATACGGCGTATTTTGTCAATAGTATTCAACCGAGGGTAGATCAGCCTATCCGCGCGTTGGGGCGATGCCCGTCTTTTTCCCTTTTTTCCACAGTCCCGTGAAATAAAAGACCAGACCGATAAAGAAGGGTGTGAAGCCTGCCAGCGCATCTCCGAGCCAGAAGCCGTAATGCTGCATATTGAGTGCAAGCCCGAACAGAAGCGCCAGACCGATGCGCATCACGATGCCGTCGAGGATCGCGGTGACGAAATTGATCCTGTAATTTCCGCTTCCGTTAATCAGCGCATTCATGATGGCGCGCATTGCTGCACCGAAAAAGAGCAGAACGGCGATCGGAACATATCCCTTTGCAAGTGCGAGGACGTCCCCGTCTCCCTCGTCGGTGAAAATTCCAAAGATCTGCTCGGGAAAGAGGCAGATCAGAAGCGACATCACCAGCGCTACCGACAGTGTGATCAGGGCAAGATTTTTCAGGATCGCCTTGACGCGCCCAAATTCGCCTGCCACGATGTTCTGCCCCACCATCGTGGAGCCCGCTGTATTCATTGCCGCCGAAATCAGGTTGGAAATGCTCGACACCTTGTTCGCGATGCCCGCAAACGCCGAAACCGCAACGCCATAGGAATTGATCCAGGAATTGACGAACAGCTTAGAAACCTGGATCGACGCCGTTTTGATCGCCATCGGCGTGCCGAGCTTAACAAGATCCCCCAGCATTTCACCGTCCCAACGTACGAAATCGCGGCGCGTCATGTTCAACTCAAACTCCGCCTTGTGGCGGATCAGAAACGCCGTGCAAATGAGAAAGCTTGTCGCCTGGCTGATCACGGTTGCAAGTGCGGCGCCTCCCGCACCCATACCAAGTCCCACCACAAACACAAGGTCGAGAATGAGATTGGTGACGGCGGCAATGCTGATGAAGATAAAGGGATGCTTGGAGTCACCCATGCCGCGCAGGATCGCGCTGACTACGTTATAGCCGTAGATAAAAATCAAACCAACCGTGCAGACGGTGGAATAGGCAACCGCCCCCTTCCACGCCGCCTCGGGCGTGTTCATCCATTTGAGGATCTGCTCCTGAAATAGCAATCCAAGCGTTGCCAGAACAAGCGATGCAAGTGCGAGAAATCCGCTCATCGTGCCGATGAAGCGACCGATCTTCTCCTTTTCCTTCGCGCCGATGTACCGAGCGATCAAAATCTGTCCCGCATTGGCAAAGCCCATTGCAACGAAGGTGAGAAAATGCGTCACATCACCGCCAACCGACACCGCCGAGGTGCCCGCCTTGCCGAGCACGTTTCCAACCACGATCATGTCCACCATGTTGTAGACAACCTGAAGCAGGTTGGAAAGAAATAGCGGCAGTGCAAAGCTGATGAGCTGTCTTGATATATTTCCCTGTGTAAAATCCTTGATCTGTGAACGGTTCATGAAAACGCCCGGCCCCCATCCCTTGCAACATTCCCGTCTATTATACCATATTTTCCCAAAAAAAGCAAGCAACGCAGGCAATTTGCAGTTAACTTTTCATCAAATAAAAAAGATAAAAAAATTAGAGCAAAGGTCTTGTATTTTTTTAGTCTTTATGATATAATACACATAAAAAGAATACGGAGTGTGACAAGATATGATGAATGTGAAAATTTTGAAGAATCCCGGATATCTCTACGATCTGCAATACCTGTTTTATCTGCATTTCAATCAAGATCTTTGCATGAAGGAAAAGCATGCTGACGCAGAGCATCTGCAGGCGATTATGCAGTATTTCGGCGAAATTCCAAGCGAGCTCTACGTGTTCTATCACGCAATCTCCAACGGGCGCTGCATGATGACCACGCACTATCTCCACCCCTATTCCAAGCTCTTTTCAGATGAGTTTGATTTTGCATATTTCCGCCGACTGCTCACCGACCGCAATCTGCTCGTTCGCAACGTGATCCGTTTTTACCTTTTCGAGCTCTCCGAGGAGGAAGTGGATGCGTGCGCTGCCTCCAATGCGCCCCTCTTTGCAGCCATCAAGGCGTCGGGTTATTCGGATGAGGAGAAGAGCCGCCTCTATGAGTTCTTCATTGACCCCGTGCCCTATATTCAAACGTTGGAATACGAGCTGCTTCAAAAAGAGCTCCTGCTTTCCGCCTACTACAAGGACAACTACCACAAGATTCTGGATGCCCACAACAATCTGACCGCCGAGGCAATTCGCGAGTCGATCAAGGGGTTTCACGAAAAAAACGAGATTCCCGAAAACGCGCCTGCAACCGTTTCCTTCTGTCTGCTGAACAATTACATGGTTTCGCTTGCTTACGATGCGGGTGAATTGCGCTATCTGCTCGGAAATGATTACGTTTCGATCGTGGATAAGCTCGTGAAGGAGAAAAACACGATGCCGCTCGAGGACCTTTGCGATGCACTCAGCGAAACGAGTCGCGTGCAGATTCTGCGCCTGATGCTTGAGCGCGAGGAGCTGACCTGCAAGGACCTGGAAAAGGCGTTCCAATTCTCGGGTTCAACCGCCTACCACCATATCACGATTCTCACGCGCGCAGGTGCCGTGAAGATCAGAAGCATCGGAAAGACCATCTGTTACAGCATCAACCGCCCCTTCTTCGATGCACTCAGATACCGCCTTTTGGAGTTCTCCAACGGCGAGGAATTCTTCCGCAAGCCCTGAAAAATCCAACATCATGCATACAAATCAAAAAGCCTCTCGCGACATTCTCCTGTCGCGAGAGGCTTTTTTGTGCAGTTGTTACGATTCGGTCACGAGTTTTCCGCAGATATGCTCGGGGCGAAGTCGCAACAGCAGAGTCGCCTTTGCAGAGCGTGCAACCTCCCCGCGGATATACACCATATCCTGCGTGAATTTTTTGGATAGAGGCACCGTGATGTGTACCACCGTGTCGAGATCGTCGATCACCTCGATGCGACCGAACACGATCACGCTGCGCACGCGGTATGCCCACTCCCCTGCCTCGCGCTCGCCCTGCTCGGTGACGCAGAAGGACACCCGATCCGAGCGTTGGATGGCATCCAAGCGGTGTCCGCTCCGTCCGCAATGAAAATAGATGCAACCGTCCTCGGGATTGTAATAGTGATTCATCGGCATCGCATATGGATAGCCGTCATCGCCGTTGACAGCAAGCACGCCGCGCGTCTCACGTTTGAGCAGCTCGATGCATTCGTCGGGCGAGATACCCTGCTTTTTTCGGGTCAGTTCTCGGAACATATCGGTCTCCTTTGGATCAAATTTTATTACCCGAGGAAGAAATCAAAGGTGAGCATCACGCAAAAGCCGACAAGGAGTGCATAGGTTGCGGCGCGCTCGTGCCCATGGGCATGTGTTTCGGGGATCATTTCGTCGCTGATGACGTAGAGCATCGTTCCCGCAGCAAAAGCAAGCGCAAACGGTAGGATCGCGGTGGAAATCGAAATGGCAAAATAACCGATCAGGGTACCAACAACCTCGATCACACCCGTGAGGAGTGCGATCAAAAGCGTGCGACGTCGGCTCACCCCAGCCGCCAGCATGGGGGCGATGATCACCATGCCCTCGGGAATATTCTGCAGTGCAATGCCGCCCGCCACCGTAATCGCCTGTGCGACGTTTTCGGTGCCGAAGCTGACGCCTGCCGCAATGCCCTCGGGAAAATTGTGAATGGCAATTGCGATCACAAACAAAAACACCTTGTTGATCCGTCGGGTCTGCTCGGGGTGAGTCTCCCCCTCGGTGCCAATCAAACGGTGCAGATGCGGAACGAGCTTGTCAATGAGATTGAGGCAGCCCGCGCCGCAGAAAATACCGATCACGGTAATCACAATGCCGTAGCGTCCACCGAACTCGAGCGATGGCACAACAAGCCCCAGCACTGCTGCCGCGAGCATGACACCTGCGGCGAATGAGAGCACCACGTCATGAAAGCGGTGCGATATTTTTTTGAAGAGAAAGCCGATCAGCGCACCGATCACGGTGGCACCGCCAACGCCGATCGCAGTCAGCAGAACTGCACGCATAATGTCCCACCCGATCTTAACGGCAGAGCTCGTCGGCAAGTGCGGCGATCTGTGCGCGGTTTTCGTCGGTCATTGCCGAGCGGATGGTGACAGTGGTTTCGGTGTAGGCGATATTTTTGCTTCCCTCGAGCATCTTGCGGATTTCCTTTGCCGCCATGGGAGCCCAGCTGCCGTTCTCAATGATGCCAACCGTGCGGTTTTGGAAATTGCGCTCGGTGAGTTCATGGAGAAACTCGCGCATAAAGGGGAACATCTCGCCGTTGTAGGTGGTGGTTGCAAGCGCAATTTTTCCATAACGGAACGCATCCTCGACTGCCTCTGCCATATCGCATCTTGCCAGATCGTTGACGGCAACCTTGGGACATCCACGATGCTTGAGCTCATCGGCAAGCAGGAGTGCTGCACGGCGCGTGTTGCCGTAAACCGACGTATACGCGATCACAACGCCCTCGCTCTCCACGCCGTAGCTTGTCCAGGTTTGATAGAGTCCGAGATAATAGGAAAGATTTTCGGAAAGAACGGGGCCGTGAAGCGGGCAGATGATCGAAATATCGAATCCTGCCACCGCATCCAGAAGCTTTTTCGCCTGTGCGCCGTATTTTCCAACGATACCGAAATAATATCTGCGCGCCTCGCATGCCCAATCCTCCTCCACGTCGAGCGCGCCGAACTTACCGAACGCGTCTGCAGAGAACAAAACCTTGTCGCATGCATCATAAGTAACAATCACCTCGGGCCAATGCACCATCGGTGCCGAGACAAAGGAGAGCTCATGCTTGCCGAGCGAAAGCGTGTCCCCACTCTTGACCGTAATGCGGCGATCGGGATAGTCGACTCCGAAAAACTGCTTCATGATGATGAACGCACGCTCGGAGGCAACCACGGTTGCGCTCGGATAGGCGGTCATGAAGGCGGTGATATTGGAGGAATGGTCGGGCTCCATATGCTGAACAATCAGATAGTCGGGCGTGCGTCCGTCAAGCGCCCCTTTGAGGTTTGCAAGCCACTCGTCGCCAAAGCGTGCGTCGACCGAGTCCATCACGGCGATCTTTTCGTCCAGGATCACGTAGGAATTATATGCCATACCGTTGGGAACGCTGTACTGCCCCTCAAAAAGGTCGAGCAGGTGATCGTTGACGCCAACGTAGCGGATATCGGTGGTAATTTTCATCATAAAAATTCCTTTCGGTTAATTTTTTATCATCTCATTATAACACTTTTTTCAAAAAAAATCAATACTCAAATTCTGCATTCCAAAGCGTTCTTTGGAAAAGACTCGGCACCGCTCGTCGAAAAAAGCGGAACAACCAATCAAAACCACCGGTTCAACCGGTGGTTTGCAAAGCCCCTATAAGGGGCTATTACCGGCTTAACCCCTAAAAGGGGCACTGAATTATATTATCGCATCACACGCACTGCAACCCGTAAACGGGTAACTACAAAAGGCTCCCTTGTGTAAAGGGAGCTGGCACCGAAGGTGACTGAGGGATTGTTTTTAGCTTTTCACAACCCCTCCGTATCGCTTCGCGATCCACCTCCCCTTACACAGGGGAGGCTTTCTTTTGGGCTTGCTTTTAGCTCGCCCTTCTTTTTGTAGCTCCGCTCGTCTACCGCTCCCCCAGTAGAACTGGGGGGTTATTTTGGACACACAAAAAAAGGAATTCCCACACACAGTGGGAATTCCTTTTTTTGGCAATTTTGGTCAACCGACCTCCACGATGCCGTTCTCCTTGACGGTGACCGTCATGCCCTCCTTGACGTAGGAGAGAAACTCCTCGCCAAGCGAGTCGATCACGGGCATCTTGACATCCTCGAGCCAAACGTCAGCCAGGATTACGCCCGCGCCTGCGAGCGAGTCGATGGGCTGAGAAAAGAGCATGCACGCCGGCTGTCTTTTCATGGCGCACGCGCAGTAGAGCACGAGTCCACCCGTGGTCGAGCCGATGGTCTGCGGCAGGCAAAGTGCCTTGCCCGCCATCTTTCTGCCGTAAAGATCGGGGTTGTTCTGGTCTCCGCAGGTTGCCTGCTTGTCACCGAACTGCAAAGCCTTCTGGAAGGATGCAAGGGTATTCAGTCCCCCGTGAGAAACGATTGCCTCTGCCGTGACGCTACCGGGCGCCACAACTCTGCCTTGAAACTGCTTCATTTTCATTTGCCCCCTTTCGTGATCTGCACCAGAATCTCGTCATCGGTATAATAGCGCGCGGTAGTGTAGGTGCGCAGCTTATTCGAGGACGTAATCACGGGCATTTTTGCGCAAAGCGGATTGTTCATATACATGAGCGGGCAGATATAGGACACCACAACGCCGGTTGCCTTGAGGCGCGCCGCATAGGGAGTTGCCTCAAACGCCTTGATCACGGCGGGAGCGGCGGTGAATACCGTGGGAATGGCAACCTTGCTGCGTCCTGCATCGCGGAGCCCTTCCTCCACGCGGTCGGTCCAGCTCTTGAGCTGCTCCAGACTCATGTGCGGGCATCCCATGAAGCAAAGCTTGGGCTTGGCGTCGATGTTCTTCCAGATTACGGGATAGTTATCGTAAACGCGTTGCAGCTCGGCATCGTCAATCACGTAAACCTGTGCGTCCTCGCGGATGAGCGACTCGCCCAGATCCTTTGCCTCGGGCGTGAGGTTGTCGATGTGGTAGAGTCCCACCGCACCGTTCGATGCGGTTGCCGCGCCAAAGTCCTTGAGATATGCGCATGCGGCATCGTCGAGCTCCGAGCCAATCCAACGATCGAGTCCCTTAACGTAGGGCACCGCCTCCATCACCTTCATGCCGATGGCAGAGCCGAGCAGCTGTGCCTCGGGCTTTTTGGTGGTGCGGATTTCAATGACCCAGGAGGCGCGTCTGCCTTCGTCGGTCAAAAGTCCGAATTCGGGAACGTAGCCCGCGATCGAGCCCATGATGTCGATGATGCCCGAGTTGCGGTTGCAGCGTGCACCGAGCACCGAGTTGGCGTAAACAACCGCCGAGGACTCCGCCCAGCTCAAAATATCACCGCGTGTGGGCTTGTTGCCAACCTCGTCGAGATAGCACGCGCAGGTGAAGGCATCCTTGCTCAGCATACCGAGCTTTTCAAGCTGACCCTCGTAAAAGTCCTGCTTGGAATACATGAACTTGTTGAAGATCAGATTTTGCAGGAAATTCTTGGGCACGTTGGGGTCGAGCGGACGGGGGTCTGCCGAGAATTGCTGACCCGACATCACGCCCGCGTCGATGAGCTGCTGCATCAGATCGAACACGGGGGTCATCATTTTCAGTCCGAATGACGTGACAAGATGGTTATATTTGCTCGTTACGGGAACGAGACGCTCTGCTCCGAACAGCTCGCCATAGCGGATGACGGTTTGCATGACCTTTGCCATGACCTCACCCTGCGAGCCACTCAACAGCTCCTGTTGTTCCTTGGTCAGTACCATGTTTCCTACCTCCTCAAAGCTTCATGCAAACATCCCACGCGTTCCAGATCACGGTGCGCAGGTTTCCAACCGACTTGGCGTCGCCAATTACGTGGACGCCCTTTTGGGTCAAGGGGGCGGGGGTGTAGCCCACCGAAAGGATCACCGAATCGGCTTCGATCATCTCCTCGGTACCGTCCTTGCGACGCACCACCACACCGTTCTCGGTGATTTCGGAGACACCGGTTTCCAGATATGTGGGAACGCGGTTTGCCGCGAAGAAATCGCGCAGATAGCTGGTGTTTGCCAAACAAATTTTATCCGAAACGATCAGATCGTGCTTCATTTCCACGATCACGGGCTGCTTACCCTGCAGATAGAGCTCGTATGCGATCTCGCATCCGGTCAGACCGCCGCCAACCACAACCACGCGCTCGCCAACCGACTGCTTGCCGAGCAGGAAGTCAACCGCCTCAATGCCGCGCTCCGCGCCCTTGACGGGCAACCTTCTCGCACGCGCACCGGTTGCAACGATCACCTCATCGGCTCCGAGCGACTTGACGTCGGTTACCTCAACGCCGAGCTTGACGGTGATCGCGGGATATTTGGTGATCTCGCGCTCATACCATGCGATGAGCATGCGGTCCTTTTCCTTGTAGGAGGGAGCCGCCGCTGCGATGAAGATACCGCCGAGACGGTCGCTCTTTTCATAAAGCGTGACCTCGTGTCCGCGCTTCGCGCATACGAGTGCCGCCTCCATGCCGCCGATTCCGCCGCCGATAACGGCGATCTTTTTCTTCTTCTTTGCGGGCTCGAGCTTATATTTATCGGACTGCATCACGCGCGGATCAAGTGCACAGCGTGCGATATGGCTGGCATCGTAGATCGACTGCGCGTTTGCAACGCCCTTGTAATGTGCCATATTGAAGCATGCGTTGTGGCAGCAGATGCAGGGACGGATATCCTCCATGCGGTTCTCGATCAGCTTGGTGACCCACTCGGCGTCTGCCAGGAACTGACGTGCCACACCAACGCCGTCGATCAGTCCCTCTGCAACTGCCTTCGCACCCACGTCGGGCTCCATGCGTCCAGCACAGACCACGGGAATGTCAACGCACTTTTTGATGTGCGCCACGTCGTCGAGGTTGCAGTTGAGAGGCATATACATCGGCGGATGTGCCCAATACCAGGAATCGTAGGTTCCGTTGTCAGCGTTGAGCATGTCATAGCCTGCATCCTGCAGGTATCTTGCCGCACGCTCACTCTCTGCCATGTCGCGTCCGATCTCGGTGTATTCCTCACCGGGAACAGCACCAACGCAGAAATCCTTGACCTTGGACGTGACCGAATAGCGCAGCGAAACGGGATAATCCTCACCGCAGCTTGCCTTGATCGCCTTGACGATCTCAACCGGGAAACGGTAGCGGTTTTCAAACGAGCCGCCGTATTCATCGGTACGCTTGTTGGTATAAGCAAGCGTGAATTGGTCGAGCAGATAGCCCTCGTGAACGGCGTGCACCTCCACACCGTCAACGCCTGCCTCCTTGCAGAGTGCTGCAGTCTTGGCAAAAGCGTCCACGATCTCGTGAATCTCCTTGACCGTGATTGCACGCGTGGTCACCTTATCCGACCAACGCGAGGGCAGCTCGCTCGGGCTTGCCGACTGATAGGGGATGTTGATGATCGGCTTGATCAGGTCACGCACAACAGGCATGTTGTGCAGCATGACAAGCGGTGTGGGAATTGCCCAGGAGCGTCCCATGCCTGCGGTGATCTGCACGAAAAGCTTGGCACCGTACTTGTGAATTTCTTTCATGAATTCCTTGAGCTCTGCGAACATTTTTTTGTTCTGATAGAGCCACTGCCCCATGAACGTGCTGCGGATCGGTGCAATTCCCGGGATGATTAGACCAACGTTGTTCTTCGCCTTTTCGATGAAGAACTTTGCCGCCTCGCGGTCAAAATGGTTACCCGTGTGCTCCATCCAGCCAAAGAGAGAGGTTCCTCCCATCGGGCAGAGCACGATTCTGTTTTTGATCTCGACGTTGCCGATCTTCCACGGAGTGAACAACGCCTCGTACTTGGGATCCATATTCTGCATAATCGTTGTGTTCCCTTTCTTTGTTTTTGTTTACAACATTTTTATTATACCATATTTTGCCTGCTTTGTCAACCGCACGAAAAGGCGAGTTGTGAGCGCACAAATTTTAATGCTTCCCTATCGAGATTACAAGATTCTTCGCGCCTTCGTACGCTCAGGATGACTCCTGGAAAAGCAGAGATCTCGATTGCTTTTGTTTTTGAAAAAAAATATCTACGCGTTTTTCGATGAACATTCCATAACCGCCTATCCTCCCCTTCGGAAAAGTTTTGGAAAGCGGGAGGGGGTACAGGGGGAGGGAG
>CAJKPX010000023.1 GCA_905201895.1 uncultured Eubacteriales bacterium
ATGGTTGCGCCCCGAGCGCTCGTTGCCCGAGTGCTCCTTTTTTGCGCCGTCGGGTGTGTTTTGATTGTTTCGGGTGTTTTCCGACATGGGATCGAATTTCCTTTCTGTGCGAGTCCGATAGGGCTCGGCTATGTTTATAGTAATCCCGCGCTGACTGCAAGCGAGGTCACGGTCAGGCGAACGTTTGCATTTCGCTTGAGCTGCTCCTCCGCCGTCATGATTACGTCACAAAGGCGCAGCAGCTCGGGTGTGGTAAAGCGGTAGGCGAGAGCACCTGCCTCCTCGCGGTCGGTAAAGAAGCAGAGCGGTGCCGTGTCGGTTTGCTTGAGAAGCAGCAGATCGCGCAGGCAGAGCTTGACCGATGCCAGATTTGCCAGCAGCTCGTCGCGCTTTTGCCCGAAGGATTGCAGCAGTCGGAGCGACTCCACGCCCGATCGCCTCTCGGCACAGAGCCGTGCGAAATCTCTTGCCTTTCTCCGCTTATCGAGGATCGGCTTCCGCGTTTTGGGATCAAGCAGCTCGAGCGCCCGTCCAATGCTTCCGTCTGAGGCGGCAACAATCTCGGAGAACTCGCTCGGAGCGGTGGCACGGAGCGATGCCGCATCGCCGCTGACCCGACAGAGATGCTCCTCGATCAGGTGCGGTGGGATCGGCTCGGTGCGGATCGTTGGAGCACGGCTGCGCACGGTTTCCAGCAGTGTGCCCGCGTTTTCGCAAAGAAGCAGAAAGACCACGTATGGCGGCGGCTCCTCAAGCGTGAGCAGAAATGCGTTTTGCGCCTGCGATGTGAGCAGATCCGCCTCCTCAAGGATATAGACCTTCACGTCTCCGTCATTCGGCGCAACGTAAACGTCACTTCGCACCTCGCGGATCACGTCAACGCCAAAGGTTGCCTTATCTCCTCTGTTTTTCAAAATGACGTCGGTGGAATGTCCCTCGAGAATCTTGCGGCAGGAGAGGCAGACACCGCAGGGGAGTGGATGCGTTTCGCTTTGTTTGCTCTCACAGCAGAGCGCGGCGGCAATGAGACGGGCAAGGGTGTGCTTTCCCGTTCCGTGTGCCCCCTCGATGATGTAGGCATGCGGAAAGGTACCACTCGTGATCTCGCCCGCAAGCCGTTCGCAAAGCGCACGGTTGCCAACGATTTCGGGGAATGCATGCTTCATCGAAATCCTCTCCTTTCCTGCCGGACAGCGGCAATATCATACCACCTTACATTATAGCAGTTTTTTTTTGTCTTGTCAAGCAGTTGCATGTCCACGGAGCGCGATTTTCTCATCTTTTTTTGTAAAAAAGCGGTGTGGGTGATTGACAGTCGGCGGATTTTGGGGTATAATATAAAAGCAGATGAAAATGCTGACAAAACTTTTTACGGAAAGGGTGAATGTAACATGGTAGTAACGAAGGAATCCATCATCGGTGACGTTCTGGATTACGACCGCGAAACGGCGCAGTTCTTCTTTGCCATCGGCATGCATTGCCTCGGTTGCCCCGCATCGCGCGGTGAGAGCATCGCCGATGCGTGCGCTGTTCACGGAACCGACGCAGACGAGCTGGTTGACCAGCTGAACCGTTTTCTTGCATCGAAGCAATAAGTCGATCGAATGTCGAGGGGGAGGGTGTTTTTCAAAAAGAAAGGCACGCGTCCCCCTTTTTCGTAAAAAACAAACGAGGTGAGTGTATGCAAAGCAAAATTATGCTGTCAAAGCGTCTGGGCAGCGCCGTTCCCTACGTTCGGCAGGGGGCGCGTGTGGTTGACGTTGGAACCGACCACGCCTATCTCCCGATCCACCTGGTGGAGGCGGGTATTGCACAGGCTGCGCTGGCGGCAGATATCAATCGCGGGCCGATCGAGTGCGCGCGTGCCAATATTGCCGAGGTGGGGCTTGCCGATCGGATCGACACGCTCCAAACCGACGGACTGCACGGCGTGGAGGCGTTTGTCCCCGACCACGTGATCGTGTTTGGCATGGGAGGCGAGCTGATTGAGCGGATTCTTGCAGAGGCGGAATGGATCAAAACCCCCTCCGTGCGCCTGATCCTGCAGCCGATGTCGCGTGCGGCAACTCTGCGTGCGTGGCTGATAGAGAACGGCTTTGCGATCACGGGCGAAACGCTCACCTATGAGGATAAAAAATATTACCAGACCCTCGCGGCGGAATGGTGCGGCGATCGCATCGTATACAGTGAGGTCGAGCTGGAGGTGGGGCGGCTCAATATCGAGCGGCGTCCCCCGATCTTTGAGGACTTTGTGCGGCATGAGATCTCCGTGCTTGACCGCGTGATCGCGGGCAAAAATCAGGCGCGGGCGGTTGACATAGCCGAGGAGATCATGATGAGAAAAGCATTGGAGGAATTGCTATGAAGGTGCGCGAGCTGTATGCGTTTTTGAATGAGAAAATTCCGCCGTCTCTGTCCTGCTCATGGGACAATGACGGTCTGCTTTGCTGTCCCGACGAGGAGGCAGAGGTGCGCCGCGTGCTCGTGGCACTTGATATCACCGACCGTGTGGTGAGCGAGGCGATCGAGGGGGGCTACGACGTGATCGTGGCGCATCACCCCATGATCTTCGCCCCCCTCAAGGCGGTCAACCCGAGGAGTCATATCACCAAAAAGGCGATCCGCCTTTTGCGTGCGGGGATCACGGCAATGTGCTTCCACACGCGGCTTGACGTGGTGGAGGGCGGCGTCAACGACACCCTTGCAGAGCTCTTGGGGCTTGAGAACACGGCACGCTTCGGCAACCCCGGCGAGGAGGTCGGGCGCGTGGGAGAGCTGCCGCATGAGATGACGCTTGCCGACTTTTGTGCCCTGGTGAGGAGCAAAACCGGAGCCGAGGCGGTGCACGCCGCCGATGCGGGCAAGCCTGTGCATCGCGTGGCGGTTCTGGGCGGCAGCGGCTCGGACGACGGGTTCGCGGCGATTGCCGCAGGTGCCGACACCTTCCTCTCGGGCGAGTTCAAGCACAGTTATCTCACCGAGGCACCCGAATGTGGCATCAACCTGATTGCCGCAGGACATTTCCACACCGAAAACCCGATCTGCCAAGCGCTGGCACGCTGGATCGGGGAGGCCTATCCAACGCTCACGGTCGACCTGACCGACAGTAACCCCGTGCGGGTTCTCTGACACATCAAACGAAAAAAGGAGAATTGACCATGACCTACGTGATTTCAAATATACACGGTAACTATGCAAAATTTCAGTCCCTGCTCTCGCAGATTTCCTTCCGCGAGCGCGACACGCTTTATCTGCTCGGCGACCTTTTGGACTACGGCGAGGAGGCAATGGAGCTGATCGCCGACGTCAGCGTGCGTCTTAATGTGTTCCCGATCGCGGGTGAGCACGATTTCCTGGCAGCACGGATGCTCAAGGGCGTTTCCAAAATGCTCAGCGGTGCCGCACCCGACCCCGAACTGCTCGGTGAAATGACCGAATGGGTGCAGGACGGCGGCCAGGCAACGCTTGATGCCTTCCGTGCGCTGGATGAGGAAGAGCGCGAGGGCGTGATCGAATATCTGGAGGAGATGACGCTCTTTGAGGAGCTCACGGTCAAGGGCGAGCGCTACGTGCTGGTCCACGCAGGCATTGCCGACTACACCGACGGCGACGATCTCGGCGATTATCTGCCCGAGGATTTCTTCTGCGAGCCGCTCGATCCCACCCGCCGACTGATCGCCGATGCCACCGTTGTGGTGGGTCATAAGCCCACGGCAAGCGGAAAGATCGAGCGCGGAGAGGGCAGTATCTTCATCGACTGCGGCGTTGCCGAAGGCGGCAGACTTGCGTGCCTGTGCCTGGAGAGCGGCGAGGAGTTTTACGCGTGAAGAAGAACGAGACCTTTGTGCTCCGCATCGAGGAGATCAACAACCTCGGGTGCGGTGTTGGACATCTGCCCGATCCGAACGGCGGAAGAGGACAGGTGGTTTTCGTGCGTGACGCCGTGACGGGAGACCTGATCGAGGCGCGTGCCATCAAGGTAAACAAAACCTACGTGGTGGCGCGGATCGAGCGTATCCTCGAGCCCTCCTCTCTGCGCTGTGAGGACGATTGCCGCGCGAAGGGCTGCGGCGGATGCGTTTACCGTCACGTTCGGTATGAGCATGAGCTCGAGCTCAAGCGCGACTACGTGAAAAATGCCTTCCGCAAGGCAGGGCTTGAGGAGGTCGAGGTTGCCCCCGTGCGTCACACGGGGGAGCTCTCGGGCTACCGAAATAAGGCGCAGTACCCCGTTTGTCAGGGGAAGGACGGCATGGAGGCAGGCTTTTTCGCAACCGGCACGCATCGCATCGTGCCCGCCGACTCCTGCCGTCTGCAGCCCCCTGCTTTTGCCGAGATTACGCGCCTGATCTGCGATTTTTGCAACCGTCACGGCATCTCTGCCTACGATGAGGAGAGCGGACGGGGGCTTTTGCGTCATATCTATCTGCGCATCGGCGCGAAAACGGGTGAGGTGATGGTCTGCCTCGTGGTCAACGGCAAGGGACTGCCGCATGAGCGCGAGCTGGCGGAGGAGCTGACCCAACGTCACCCCGAGGTGGTAAGCGTGATGTGCAATATCAACGAGGCGAGCACGAACGTGGTGCTCGGTGACACGTATCGACTGATTGCAGGGCGCGAATGGATCGAGGACACGCTGTGCGGGCTCTCTTTCCGTCTGTCGGCAGGGGCATTTTATCAGGTCAACCGAAATGCCTGTGAGCTGCTCTACGGCATTGCGAAGGAGCAGGCGGGGCTGACGGGCAGGGAAACGCTACTCGATCTTTATTGCGGCATCGGCACGATCGGGCTTTCGATGGCAGACCGCGCAAAAGAGGTGATCGGCATCGAGATCGTGGACGAGGCTGTGGAGAGAGCCGCAGAGAATGCCGCACGAAACGGCATCACGCATGCATCGTTTTACTGTGGGGACGCATCGGACGCGCGCCGTCTGCTTGCCAACGCCGAGGCTGCACGCGGAGCACTTGACCCCGATAACACGGTTGTGGTATTCGACCCGCCGCGAAAGGGGAGCACGCCCGAGCTGATCGCCTACGTTGCCGAGCGACGCTTTCCGCGCGTGGTCTACGTTTCCTGCAACCCCGACACGCTGGCACGCGATTGCGTGATCTTCAAGGAGCTGGGATATCAAATTGGCGAGGTGACGCCCGTGGATATGTTTCCGAGGACAGGGCACGTCGAAAGTGTCGTTTGTCTCGAAAGGAGTCGCAAATGAAAAAAGATAAAAAGCACATAGGATTAGCACTATTAGAGGGATTAGGCGAGTTGGTATTGACTTTGCTTTCTCTTGGAATAGGAGTATTTATTGTTGGTCTGTTCGGCGTAGATTTTGAATCGCCAAACATAAATTATGAGTTGATTATATTACTTGGTCTCGCTGTTTTCTTTGTAATCTTTGGAATTATATGTGCTTTTGTACAATGGATCAAGAAAATATTAAGAGGAAAGCGTAATCAATAATATACCTTTTGGCTTTACAACCCCCGTTTTTGACATAAAAATATACCTTTTGTACTCTTGACCCACGTCGAGTCCGTCGTTTGTCTGACGAGAGAGGAGTAATGATATGGAAAATCTTTTATTTAGCGATGTTCCGCAAAACGATGCCAAGGTTATGAAAAGTATGAAAGTAACACGAATTGTGTTAATTATTTTTTGTGCCATTGTTTTGCTTTTTGCGGTGCTTGGCTTGATTTTGAAAGACATTGTCATCGTGGTTGATTCGGTAATTGGAATTGTACTTTTCTTTTCTCTTTTTATAACTTGCCTGTGTATGGAACAGCAGTATTTGCTTGTTTTTACTGATAAAATCAAGTATAAAAAGGGGCTTTTAGGAAAAGAAAAGCAGTTGACAATTGCTCCAAGTCAGTACAAAATCAAATTGAGAAGGCTAACCACCCGAGGCGGGTATACGGTTTGGCTGTTGTTCTACAACCAAAAAGGTAAAAGGGTGTTGTCATATAAACTGTGTCAACCCCTCACAGGTAAAAGAAAATATGATTTGAGCCACATTGGTTGTAAAATTGTTGATCGCCAACAGGTGCTACAAAAAGTTAACTAAATATACCTTTTGGAGTTTTCCCCCCCCATTTTTGAACAACGAGGTGATTGGATATTATGACAGACATTCAAACCATGTGGTTGATCTTGGGTGTTTTCTTCGCCGTTTTATTGGCGCTTGTTCTGACGGCGGTGATCCGCCATCGCAAGCAAGACGGCGCGAAAACTGTACCGCGCGCGGAATGGGTGGACATCGAGCCGACGGTTGTAAAAATGCACGCCAGAGTGTTGGATCGGCGTTGCTTTACTGCGTGGACGGGGACGAAAATGCCAAAGTCGGTCAAGCATTTTGTGGTGGCTTTTCAAGACGATCACGGGCAGACACATGAAATGGAGGTTCGGGAGGACCTGTATGACTGCTTTGAGATCGGGCAGATCGGAGAACTGACTCTGATCGACGGCAGAGTCGCAGGCTACGTGTTGGAGGATTGAGGAAAAAGGTTGCCGCGCTTGTAAACAATTTTCGTCCGAGATCCCAAACGATGCTACGCACCGGTTGATCCTCGCGGTGCTCGGATTTCGGTTGCGTTCTCCCCGTGTCATTCTGCGCGAGCGAAGCGAGTCGAACTGCATAGCAGCGCCGAGCGGAGCGAAGGTGGAATCTCGGGGAACCCTTTGGGTCTTATACCTTCTGTCGGGTCGATTGAGTCTTACAGCGGCACGGCGAGCATATCAGGAGGAATACAATATGATTTCAGACAAGGAAAGCAGATACAAGTCCTGGAGCAATCTGAAAAAACAGATGAACGTTCTGCTTTGCGATGTGCTCAAGGGTCAAATATCTTATTTCTACACGAGCTATCATGAGGTGCATAATGCGTATGGCAGAGCGACGATCAATTACTGCAAAAAGGAGATCGTTGCATTTTCATGGGCGCAGATGTATGAGCAGGAAAGTGAGGTGTCCGAGCTTTGGCGCGAGGGGAAGAAGGTTTCTTACGAGCAATTAGAGAAGGAAAGATGGATGCCCGAGTGCATTTTGTGCGAAGGGGATTTCATCAGCTCTGTGACCGTTTATCTGAAAACCGACGTTCTTTCCGCGCTACACTCCGATAACTATATTTTGCGTGTGTTCGCGTATATGGACAGGCGTGTTGGAAAAAGAACGCTGATCAAAATTAAGGATAACGTAGAAGCGTTGCCCGAATGGGTCAAACAGTTTTATCGCATTCGGTGCGAGGCGGAAGGGCTTTGAAGCATATCTTTTAATCTACCCGAAAGGAAGAAACAACATGATACCTTTGATCGGAATCACCGCCGAGGTGGATGACGAGCGAGACGTCAAGCTGAAAAATACATACGTGCACGCGATCGAGGCGTCGGGAGGGCTCCCGATGGTTTTGCCTTACACAAGCGATCCGAAAACAATGGAATATTTCATTGGTCTGTGCGACGGATTTCTCTTTACGGGTGGGGACGATATCGCACCCGCGCACTACGGCGAGGACGCGTTGGACACCTGCGGCGTCATTCAGCCCTACCGCGATGAATTCGAGCTTTCGCTGCTCCGACAGGTGCTGGGAACCCCAAAGCCCGTGTTGGCGATCTGCCGTGGCATTCAGCTTGTCAACGTTGCCTTCGGCGGCACGCTCTATCAGGATCTCCCGAGCGAGAAGCCTTCTTCGGTTTTGCACAGACAAACCGATTTCGGTTCCACCCCTGCGCATGCGGTCAGGGTCATTGCCAACACGCCGCTGAGCGAGCTGATGGGACAGGATGAGCTGCAGGTGAACAGCCTGCACCACCAAGCGATCAAACGTCTCGGAGACCGTCTTGCGGTCATGGCGGAGGCGGAGGACGGGACCGTTGAGGCGCTTTATCTGCCCGATGAGCAATATCTTCGTGCCGTTCAATGGCATCCCGAGCGGATGTTTGACACCGACGCCCCCAGCCGACTGATCTTTGCGGATTTCATAAAGGCTTGCGGGGACGGTGCCGACGCTGCAACCGAAGGGCGCGGGTCGTTGCGATGAAATGGCTGAAATATTTTCTTGAGTTTATTGCTTGCTATGCCATGCTGTTTCTCCTTGGGCTGTTGGAGAATTGCTGGGGTGTCTCGAGCACGCCGACCCGCGATTGGTTGGGATATCTGATCCTTGTGTCGGTGTTTTTTGCGATCCGACTCTATTTTGTCGAGATCAAACCCCGACGCAGCGTTCTGATTTTCGCTGAAAAACACGTGTGGCACACGGTGGTACGCTCGATCTTTGCGGCACTCTGTGTGCTTGGAGGGCTCGCGATGGGGATGGCGCTTGCAATTCTCGTTCCCGACAACACCCCCATCAAGGCGGTGCTGCTCGTTCTTTGGATGCTTTTCTTTCCCGCTGCCTATTACGTTCTGTTTTACCGCGGGGTCTCGCTCTACCGAAATCAAACGCTTCGCGTGTTCAATCTGCGGGTACGCACGTATCACGGCGGCAGAATTGAGAACGTCAGGGTGGAGCCGTTCGGTGCGCATGCGAGGCTGACCGTTTCGGTGGGCGGCGAGGAGCACGTGTTTTGGGTCCCGACCAGAGAGGCTTGGAGCTATGCAAGAAGAATATCGAATTTGACATTGAAGGGCGAAGCAAATGAGTAAACAAGTAAAATTCAAGGAATACGCCGTCGATCTTCTCACCGCCATTCTGGCGGGGGCGATCGTTGGCACGGCATACTATTTCTTTCAGAACAGTAACGGGTTTGCACCGGGCGGCGTGGGCGGTCTTGCCACGATCACGCATTATCTGCTTGCCGATCGCATCAGCTGGTCGATTCTGATGGTGGCGTTCAATCTGCCCATCTTCATTCTGGTGAGCGCGATTGTAAATAAAAAGCTGGGCGTGATGCTCATCGTTTATATGGCGGTGCAGTCCTTTCTGCCGCAGCTATACGAGCACGTGGGCGCGCAGGCATACTGCATGGCGAACAACCAAGAGGATTTCAACATTGTGTTTGCCTGCATTGCAACGGGCGTGATCTCGGGCTTCGGGTTTTCGGTCATGCTCCGTCGGTTCGGTGCGAGCGGCGGAACCTACGGCATCTCCGCCCTGCTCAAAAAGGTAAAGCCCGAGCTCAATATTGCCTACGTATCGTTTATCATGGACACGAGCGTGGTGCTGATCGCATTCTTTGTTTACGGCATGCGTATCACCCCTGTGATCTGCACGCTGCTCAACCTTTTTATCGCCAACATGATCGTTGACAACGGCTTGAGCGGTATCAAAAACGGCTATAAATTCGAGATTGTCACGAGTCATCCCACCGAGCTCTCGCAGGAGCTGATGTCGCGCCTGAAGCACGGTGTCACCTCCATTCAGGTGCATGGGATGTATTCGGACACCGATAAATATATGCTGATCTGCATCATCAACAAGCGTCAGATCGGTGAAATGATGAAGATTCTCAAAAGCCATCCCGACACCTTTGCAAGCTTTGAAAAGGTGAACGAGGTATTTGGCAATTTCAAGAGAAAGGTGTGAGGGGATGCCGCTGTGCATCCGCTCCACGCATCGGTTCGCGTCGGCGGGATTTGCTTGAGCACCTGCATTGCGCGAAATTGCAAGTATCAACAACGAAGGCGAGGTTAGGACAATGACGATGAAGGAACGCTTTTTGGATTGCCTGGATATTTACCGCGCGCGGGATTGCGGCGACCATATTGAGCTTGAGCTCCCCGTGGTGCTCAATTTTAACCAGCAGCTCCTGACGCTGCATATCGTGCCTCTTGGCGAGGAGCAGGGCTACTACGTGCTCGACAGCGGCACGGCATTTTGCGACGACAGCAATGACGCGGCATACTATTTCGAGCGCTTTGAGCGCGAGGACAAGAATTATCACTATGGGATCGGCGTTTCCGAGGAGTGCTTTTTCAAGCAATATCCCGCCGAGTTTGGCGTGCGTGTTGCCGTGAGCGAGTTCGTTCGCTTTTTCGTCTATCTCGACGATTTTATTCTGAAGCTCGAATGAGCCGAGGTTGAACGGTTGATGGAACATTGCACATGCACGGATACGTCCGATGCGTTGCATTCGATCGCACGGAAGAATCAGGTATGCGCGTAAATCTATTGCAAGGAGAAATACATCATGAAATTAAAGGTAATCGGTTGGGTGTGGTATGAAGACTCCTGCTATGACGGAGGAGAGGTCGATTGGGCGGCGTACAACGCCATTGTGGATGACGTCAAAGAGCACGGCTATCGCTTTACGGGCTATCATCATCAGGAATCGTTTGACTGTGCCCCCGTGCTCAACGACGGCAAAATCCGCCGTTTTTCGCAGCGCTCATGGGGCGGTCTGATGGCAACTGTTGAGGGGCTCAAGGGAAAATACGCATATTCGGTTTATGCTTTTTCTTCACCCTTCAATGAAGACGACGATTTTGTGATGCCCCGTGAGCGTGACGTTGACGAGCGCATGATCCTACCGCCCGAGGAGCTGGTGGACGAGTATCGCGTGAAAATCCGCATCGACGCGTTGCGCCGCATTGGAGAGAACGGCGGAAGATTCAGACTCCCCGACCTTGAGGAATATCGCTATATGGCGGTGGGCGACGTGATCGTGTTTCTCAACAAGGGCGCCGAATATCGCTATCGGATCACGCACATGGAGAAGAACAAAAAGCTCCCCGAGCGCGATATTTTCAACTACCAAATGCTCAACACATATAACACGAGCGAGGAAAAAATCAAGCGCATCACCGAAAAATATGAAAATGCACCGAGTGAGATCTGCCTGATTCTCGAGGCGATCGAATAAGCGACTGCAAGCAAAGGAGAGAAGAAAATCACTATGAAGGTTTGTGTTATTCAACCGCACTATTCATTTGATGAGGGCGACGTGCAGGTCTGCTTCGATGATCTGCTCACGCATCTTGATCGTTGCGACGAGAGCTTGGACCTGATTGTTCTGCCCGAATACAGTGACGCGCCAGCCGACGTGCAGGGCAAGGAGGGCTTCTACAACGCCGTGCACCAAAATCACGCGCGTCTGTTTGAAAAAGCAATCGAAACAGCAAAGCGCTGCCATGCGCTGGTCTTTGTCAACGCAGGATACGAGACCGACGGCGGTATTCGCAATACCACCCACGTCATCGACCGCGAGGGCAGGGTTGTAGGACGCTATTTCAAGGCGCATCCCGCACCCAGCGAGGTCAGGAGCGACGCCGAGGGCGGGCACGCGCTCGACGTGGCGTACAGCTATCAATACGCACCGCCCTATGTGATCGAGCTTGAGGGGCTTCGCTTTGCCTTTCTCACCTGCTACGATTTCTATTTCTATGAATATTTCGCGCGACTTGCCCGTGAGAACGTGGACGTGATTATCGGCTGCTCTCTGCAGCGTACTGATACGCACCGCGCGCTCTCGATCATCAATTCCTTTCTTTGCTACAACACCAATGCGTATCTGATCCGCTCGTCGGTGTCGCTCGGTGAGGATGCGGAGCTTTGCGGCTGCTCGATGGTCGTCTCTCCCACAGGCGAGATGCTGCTCAACATGGAGAGCCGCGTGGGGCTTGGTATCTGCGAGATCGACCCCCAAAAGAAGTATTATAAGCCCGCAGGACACCAGGGCAGGCTCAAATCACACTATGAATACATCGAGGAGGGGCGGCGCCCCTGGCTTTACCGCAACGGTGGCGCGTCGGTTGTACCCTTTGACCGCGTGATGTCCTATCCCCGTCTCTGCGCGCATCGCGGCTTTTCCACGGTTGCCCCCGAGAACAGCCTGCCCGCCTTCGGCGCGGCTGTGGCGCTCGGTGCCGAGGAGATCGAGCTCGATCTCTGGAGCACCAAGGACGGCGTTCTGGTCTCCTGCCACGATAGCACGCTCGACCGCGTGAGCGATGGCAGCGGCAAGATCTACGAGCACACCTATGCAGAGCTTTTGCAGCTCGATTTCGGCGTCAAGCACGGCGAGCGCTTCCGCGGACTCAAAATCCCAACCTTTGAGGAAATTCTGCAAAAATTTGCAGGCAGGGTAATCATCAATCTGCACGTGAAGATCTGGGATAAGAACTTTGAGGATTCTAAAATGGAGGAGATCGTGGGACTGATCCGCAAATACGATTGCGAGCAGCACGTGTATTTTATGACCACGAGCGACGAAATGATCCGCCGTGTGCGCGAGTATGCCCCCGATATGCGCGTTTGCGTGGGCTGGGACGGCAACAAGGAGCCGCTCTCGATCGTAGACCGCGCGATTGCGCTCGGTGCGCACAAGGTGCAGCTTTTCAAGCCCTATTTCAATCAGGAAAGCGTCGACAAGGCGCACGCGCACGGCATTCTTTGTAACGTGTTCTGGGCGGATGACCCCGAGGAGGCAAGACGCTATTTTGAAATGGGAATCGACACGGTGCTCACCAACGATTATCTCACCGTTTACAATGCGGTGAAGGATGATTACCTTCCGCGCAAATAAGCATCCGTGAAAAACACAAAAAAGGAGACAATGCCTTGATACAGGACCTTCATTCCCACACCTACTATTCCTTTTGCGGCAAGGATTCCCCCGAAACGATCGTTGAGGCAGCAATCGCGGGCGGGATCGAGCTGTTCGGCATCTGCGACCACAACCATGGCGTCGGCTTTTGCCGATACGATGCCTACAAGGCACCCGAGAATGTGATCCCGAATCACTACGGCCCGCGCGCTCTGCAAAGATACTATGACCACATCAACCTTGTCCGCGAAAAATACGCCGATCGCATTCGCATTCTATGCGGCATTGAGATCACCGCAACGCTCGATCGGCCGAAGATCGCGCTGCCCCCCGACGCGGATATCTCCTTTTTCGATTACTGCATGATCGAAAATCCGAATTTGGAAAATTCGCTCATCAACCGAGATCTGTTTGCCTTTGCCGAGCGCTGCGGGTGCCGGCACACGGGCGTGGCACACACCGATATGTTTGCCTTCATCGCCTCGCTTGGTGAGGACCCCTATCGCTATTTTCGCCGCATGGCAGAGGCAGGAATCTTTTGGGAAATGAACGTCAGCTTTGACAGCATCCACAAGTACCGCGAGCATGCCTATATGCTGGATTTCTTTCAAAATGAGGAGCAGCAGGCGATCGTGCGCGAATCGGGCGTGCGACTCTCGGTTGGATTTGACGGACACCGCGTGGAAGACTATCTGCCCGAGCGCGTGGCGTATTATTGCAAACGCTTGACCGAGCTTGGTATCAAAATGGCGTTTGAGGACTGAACGGTACACGGTCACGAAAAATCAAAATCATTCATTGGAGAAAGAAATATGGAAATTCTGAATTTTGAAGGCATACAGTATCTGGTGCGCTATCCGCGCGGCTACGAGGAGGGCAAAAAATACCCCGTGATCCTTTTTCTGCACGGTGCTCACCAACGATTATCTCACCGTTTACAATGCGGTGAAGGACGATTATCTTTCGCACACTAAAATTTTGTTTGAGAACTGACTGTGCTTTTGGATTTTTGTGTATAAAATTGATGTAACAGAGAGGTAAGATCATGAAAAAATTTTTGCTCACTTTGGTTTTGATCGCAACGCTTGCCGTTGCACTTTCCGCCTGTGATATGATAGGGAAACCGCCGCGACAGGAGTCGCCCGAGCCTCCCCGCATGCCCACACTCACGATCTCGGAGGACGGCTATGCAAGCTGGGGCGGAGTGGAAAGCCTGGATCATTGGGTCTACGTGATCAACGTTGGACTTCTGCATGACGAGGAGGGCAATTCGCTGGACGAGGAGGTAAAAACGCAGGAGACGGGCGTGCAGCTCACCCCCGGTGACACGATCTCTGTCTGGGCGGTGCTCGGCGAGCAGCGCGGTGTTTCTGCCGAGGGGACGTATTATCTTAACGCCGACGTTTCGCTTGACGTCTATTCTCTCGCCGATCGGGTGCGTGAAAAGGCGAGCATGGTGGAATCCATGCTCGAAAAGATTCGCTCGCGCGACAGCTTGATTCGCGCAAGATATGCTGCATATGCTGCCGCATGTGAGGGCGCGCAGGACAATGCGGCGCTCGATGCGCTCTACTTTGAGCATTGGAGCGTATCCTCGGCAGGTGAGCTTCCCACCGTTGACGCGGCTGAATATAAGGATTTCTTCTCGATTGTTCCCGAAATGGATGCAATCACCGAGCACGAGCAGATCTATGCGGTGCTTACCAAGCGCGAGCTGCAGGACGTAAAGGAGTCCTTTGATGCCTACAAGGCGGCGCTTGAGGAGCTGCAATCGGCATACGAAAAGCGCGTGCGTGTGATGAACGTGTACTGCTACAAGGAAAATACACTCGGCTCCGAGTCGGGCGTGAACCTGGTCAAGCTGATTGAAAACGGTGAGGGGGCACTGCTCGGAGAGGTACCCGTTTCGTTTGAAGGCTATCAGCCCAAGCACCTCGAGCTGCTCAATGATGGTGGAATTCAGGAGCTCGACCGCCCCTATCTGCCTGTTGAGGATCAGGCATCCGCAAACCTGATCTATGAGGGCAAGTCCTATCAGGTTTCCTACAATTTCGGCGTCTTTTCGGGAATGGGAATTTGTAAAGAGGGCGATATCGTGAAAATGGGCGAGAAATTTGTTCTCGCACGTCCCTATTGCAGCGAACTTTTCTTTGATTGCTGGGTGGACGGCAGCGGCAAGGAGATCAACCCCGACAATTTCCTCTTTGATTACGCCGAAAACATCACGCTGACCGCAAAATGGTTTGCCGATCCCCAGAGCTTTGGGTGGCAGTTTGAACAGAAGCATTCCTTCAGCGACCCCGATGGATTTGAGGTGGTCACCTGCTTCGGCTACGTGGAGTGTGTCTCGTTTGTCAACGGTATTCCCACGCTCTACATTCGCCGGGATAGCAGCCGCAACAGCGGCTTGCTTGAGGTCGTCAATCCTTTGATTCGCGACATAGGCTCGTCTACATGGAGGACCTTCGATTCGCGCCAGGCGCTCACGCGTTATTTCTCAATGTTCCCGGACGGAACGCTTAACACGTCACACAACGGAAGCATTTATCTGGATGGATATTTTGTTTGCGTGCAGGGGATTCTGACCACGGTTGACGGAAAAACCACGCTTACAAGTGCGCGTATTCTCAAAAGCGATGGTACCAGCGCGAGTGCGGGTGTGATCATCCCTGTGTTCCAAAATTACACCGATTTGCTTGCCTCTGCCAACTCCTTTACCGATTTAGCAGGAAAGAGCGAAAACGTAACGGCACGCCTGGATAACTGCGTGATCAACGCGGAAAAGGTTGACGGCTGCTATGAGGTGCGCGTGAACGGCTCAACGCTGACCTACAAGCTCTCGCTCAACCCCTCAATTCTTTCTGCCGACGAGCTTGCGGCGTTTGAGGAGAGCCTGCGCTTTGGAGAACCCGTAACGCTCTACGTGCTGTTGCGCTATCAAACCGACAAGGCAGGCAATGCACGTCTCATTCTCGAGCCTTGTATTGTAGAGACCGTTCATTAAATTCTGTTTGAGGATTTTGAAAACAACGCATTTCCAATATTCGGTACATGTATCAAGGAGGTATGGCAACATGGAACAGATTAAAGTTGATTTTTCAAAGTGGGTAGGAGCGATCAAGCCGCTCAACGCCGTCAACAACGGCCCAAAGCCCGATTCGGACGATCAAACAAGCGGTAATTTCGGTGATTTCAAGCGTATGAGAACCCCCTATGCCAGAACACACGATTCGGCATTCTGCGGCTCCTACGGCGGACCTCATATCGTGGATATTTCGAGCATCTTTCCGGATTTTGATGCCGATCCTGCACTTCCCGAGTCCTACGATTTTACCCTGACCGACGATTTTTTGCAGTCGATCATCGACGCGGGCAGTCAGGTCTTTTTCCGTCTCGGTGAGTCGATCGAGCACGCGAGAAAGAAGTATCGCATCTATCCTCCCAAGGATTTCAAAAAGTGGGCGGTGATCTGCGAGCATATCATTCGCCACTATAACGAGGGATGGGCCGACGGATTTCATCATAACATCATCTATTGGGAGATCTGGAACGAGCCGAATCTGCGCATCGAAAACAACTCTCCCACGTGGGGAGGAACCACGCAGCAGTTCTTCGATTTCTATGAGATCGCGGCAAAGCACCTCAAGTCCTGCTTCCCGAATCTCAAGATCGGCGGTCCCTCGGTTGCACGCGGCAGAGAGTGGGGCGAGGAATTTCTTGCCCAGATGAAGAAGCGCGGTGTTCCGCTCGACTTCTATTCCTGGCATCGCTACACCTGCTATGTGGAGAATCTTATGGAGCGCGTGGATTACACCCGTCGCACGCTCGACGAGGCGGGCTTCCGGGACACCGAGAGCATTCTCAACGAGTGGGCATACATCAAGGGCTGGACCGATGACTTCGTTTACAGCTTGGAGACGATCAACGGCATCAAGGGTGCATCCTACGTCACCGCGATCATGGCGAGCTGCCAATATGCGCCGCTTGATATGCTGATGTATTACGATGCGCGCCCCGGAACCTCCTTCAACGGTTTGTTCCATTCCGTTACCGAGAAGCCGCAGAAGACCTACTATTCGATCTACGGCTTCTCCGATCTTGCCGAGCTTGGCGAGGCGGTTGCGGTTGAAAATTGCCCCGACGTGTATTGCGTTGCCGCCACCAACGGCTCATGCCACGGCATGCTCCTCACCTATTACAACGACGATGACAGCGCACCGCGCAAAACGGTCAATCTTGCATGGAGCGGCATGACCGAAAAATCGAAGGTGACGGTTTACCGCACCGATTCCGAGTCGGATATGGCGCCTGTGCTTGAGATGGTTGTAAATGGTCCCGACGTGGAGCTGCATCTGGACATGAAGCTTCATGACGTTTACTATGTTGATATCGCGCCAATTGCATGATCGGCAGCCAAAGCAATATGTCAGTCCGATCCTTTGAGAAAAACAAAGAGGAAAAAGCAATGAAATTTCAGATTGACCACGATTATCATATCCATTCGCTCCTGTCCGCCTGCTCGCGCGATCCCGAGCAGACCACCGCGCGTATTTTGCAATACGCGCGCGAGCAGGGGCTCTCCCGCGTTTGCATCACCGACCACTATTGGGACGCCGCCGTGGAGGGGGCGTCAAGCTGGTACATGCCGCAGAATTTTGATCATATCAGCCAATCGAAGCCGCTTCCAACGGACTCGGACATCGAATTCTTGTTCGGGTGTGAGACCGATCTGGATAAGAGCTTTAATCTTGGAATTCCGCTCTCGCGTTTCGACGATTTCGATTTTGTGATTATTCCAACCACGCATCTGCACATGCGTCTCACGATCAGCGACGAGGACGCAGCCTCGAACGAGCGCCGCGCCGCACTTTGGGGAGAGCGTCTCGGTGCGTTGCTTGATAAGCCCCTGCCGTTCGGGAAGATCGGCATTGCGCACCTTGCGTGTCCTTTGATCAACAAAGCATCGAGAGAGGATTATCTCGACACGCTGCGCCGTATTCCCGACGGAGTGATGGAGCGTTTGTTCTCGCGTGCGGCAGAGCTTGGATGCGGAATTGAGCTCAATCGGAGCGACATGAGCTTTGCCGACTGTGAGACCGACACCGTTCTGCGCATGTTCCGCATTGCCAAGGCATGCGGCTGCAAATTCTATCTTGGCAGCGATGCACACCACCCGAGCAACTTTGAAAAAACACACGCGATCTTCTCGCGCGCAATTGATCTGCTCGGGCTGACCGAGGACGACAAATTCCACATTGCAGGGCATTGAGTTCCAAAACCAAAGCCCAAAAGGAGATTTTATCATGCTTTTGTACATTGTTCGACACGGAGACCCGATCTACGTGACCGACACCCTCACCGATCGCGGACGCCTGCAAGCCGAGGCAGTGGGCGAGCGCCTGCGCGCCGCAGGCATCAACCGCATCTTTTCCTCGCCTATGGGGCGCGCGAAGGAGACCGCCGAGCCTGCCTGCCGCATGCTGGGGCTGCAAATGGAGATCGAGGAATGGTCGCATGAGATTATCCGTGACCATTGGACGCCCTATCCCGACGGAAATATGAAGTCGATCACCGCTCTGCAAAGCTATCATTTTCGCGCAAACGGCGGGGTGGATTTGCCCTATGAGCGCGCGCTTGAGAGTGAGGTTCTTCGGGACACCAACATGAGCCGTGCGCTCGAATACATCGGAGAGAACGGGCGCGATTTTCTGGAGCGCCTGGGCTACCGCGAGGAGAACGGGCTCTACCGCATTCTGCGCCCAAACGAGGATCGCGTCGCGCTGTTCTGTCACGGCGCCTTCACCCGTGCGTGGCTCTCGATCCTGCTCCACATTCCCGTGCACATGATGTGGGCAAATTTCGGCTACACGCACACGGGGGTCACAGTCCTGAACTTTGAAAACACAGAGAGCGGCTTTACCTCGCCGCGCTGTCTCTGCTTTTCCGACGTTTCGCATCTTTGGAAAAGCGGACTCGACCTCGTTTACGATAACAAGATCCAAATCTGAAAGGAGAGTGTACAATGCTTAAAAGAGAGGAAATCCGCATCCGCGACCCCTTCATCCTGACCGATCGGCGCGAGGGTTGTTACTATATGTACGGCACCACGGCGCTCAAGGAGAGCTCGCTCGCGGCATGCAACAGCTTTTCGGTTTACAAGACCAACGATCTGGAAAATTTTGAGGAGCCGACCGTGGTGCTCGACGGAGCCGCCGCAGGCTTTTGGGGCGAGTTTGACTACTGGGCGCCCGAGGTGCACGTTTATCGGGGTAAATACTATCTGTTCGGTAGCTGCAAGGCAAAGGACAAATGCCGCGCCACGCAGATTTTTGTCAGCGAGAGTCCGCTCGGTCCCTTCCTGCCGCTTGCCGATACCGCACGCACGCCTGCCGATTGGGAGTGTCTCGACGGCACGCTCTGGGTCGAGGACGGTGTGCCTTATCTCGTCTTTTCGCACGAGTGGCTGCAGGTCAAGGACGGCGAAATTTGGGCAATGCCGATGACCGACGATCTCTGTGCTCCTGCGGGGGATCCGATTCTTTTGTTCCGCGCGTCCGAAAATCCGGGCGTTGGGGAGTTGAAGAACCGCCCGGGCTGCTACGTCACCGATGGACCATTCCTCTTTCGCGAGGATGGCGTGCTCAAGATGATCTGGTCGAGCCTCTACAATGGCAGATACCTCGTTCTTGAGGCGCAGAGTGAGTCGGTCAGGGGGCCGTGGCGTCATTTTGGCAGTCGCTTTGATTTTGACGGCGGACACGCCATGCTCTTTGAACGTCTCGACGGCGTGCGTATGATCTCGCTCCATGCGCCCAACCGCGCAAATTTAGAGCGCGCGCAGTTCTTTGAATATTGACCGCCAACCGATGAAATCTGTCCGATTCCCCTTGATGGGCGTCTCGATTTTGCAAATTGAGACGCCCTCTTTCTTACAAAAAAATGAAAAAAAGAAAAAATGCCATTTACAAAAAAAAGATGACATGGTATAATATAAAGTGAATAAATATGTGCTTGTCCAAATGGACGGAATGGAGTCGAAAAATGAAAATCAATGTGTGTGATCTGATTCGCGATCTGGTTGAATATGCCGTGCGAGAGGGTCTTGCCGATCCGCTGGATCGCGTGTTTTACCGCAATCGCCTGATGGATGAAATGGGGGAGGATGACTACACGCCCACCTCGCCCGAGGCAGAGGAGCGTCCGCTTGAGGAAATTCTCGGTGCGCTTTGTGACGCCGCAATCGAGCGCGGGATCATTCCCGACTGCGGCATTACGGGACGCGATCTGTTTGACACCCGCTTGATGGGAATTCTCACCCCCCGTCCCTCGGAGGTGATCTCAACCTTCAACCGCCTCTATGCGGAGTCGCCCGAGGCTGCAACCGACTATTACTATCATTTGAGCTGCGCGTCGGATTACATCCGCACTTATCGCGTTCGCAAGGACCTCAAATGGGTATATGAGGGAAAATACGGTGCACTTGACATCACCGTCAATCTCTCCAAGCCCGAAAAGGACCCCAAGGCAATCGCCGCTGCCAAAACACAGAAGCAAACGGGCTATCCCAAATGCGCGATCTGTCGCGAGAACGAGGGCTTTGCAGGCAGCATGACGCAGGCGGCGCGTCAGTCGCACCGCATCATCCCGATCCGGATGGCGGGCAAGGATTGGTTCTTGCAGTATTCGCCCTACGTCTATTACAACGAGCATTGCATTGCACTCTCGGCAGAGCATACCCCCATGCGTATCGACCGCGATTCCTTTGTCAAGCTGCTCGATTTCGTCACCGTCTTTCCGCATTATTTCCTCGGCTCCAATGCCGATCTGCCGATCGTTGGCGGCTCGATCCTGACCCACGATCACATGCAGGGCGGTCACTATACCTTTGCAATGGAGCGCGCGGGCATCGAGCGCGAGCTCTGCTTTGCGGGCTTTGAGCAGGTAAAGGCGGGCATCGTGCATTGGCCGATGTCGGTGATCCGACTCACCTCGCCGGACCGCGAGGCGCTGATTGAGCTTGCCGACCGCATTCTTGTTGCATGGCGCTCCTATTCGGACCCCGACGCAATGATCTGGGCGGAGACCAACGGCGAGCCGCACAACACAATCACGCCAATCGCGCGCCGTCGCGGTGCAGACTACGAGCTGGACCTTGTTCTGCGCAACAACCTCACCACAGAGGAGCATCCGCTTGGCGTCTTCCATCCGCATGCTGATAAGCACAACATCAAAAAAGAGAATATCGGACTGATCGAGGTTATGGGACTTGCAGTCCTGCCCTCGCGTCTCAAGGGAGAGCTTGAGCAGCTTGCCGAGGTGCTCGTGTCGGGCGGCGACGTTGCCGCGAACGAGGCGATCGCCAAGCACGCCGCATGGGTTGCGGGCTTTGCAGACAAGGAACCGATCACAGCCGAGAACGTATATGATATCCTTTACCGTGAGGTGGGACGCGTGTTTGAGGCAGTTCTGGAGGACTCGGGTGTGTATAAGTGTACCGCCGAGGGCAGAGAGGCATTCCTGCGCTTCCTTGCAACGGTCTGATTAAAACGGCGCAGCGTTTGCGTGCGTCGCATAACATAATGAACGGAGACCTATGAAGAATTTTTTACATATCGCACTTTTAACGGTTGGAGTTCTGATCCTGGCACTTCTCGTGCTCAACCTCACGCTCGACGGTGTATGGATCATTCAGGGACTCAACGGAACCGACGGTAAGGACGGCGTGAACGGCAGCAACGGACTCGACGGTGTAGACGGCAGCAATGGGCTTGACGGCAAGGATGGCGTGGACGGAAAGAGCGCCTACGAGCTCGCCTGCGAGGCAGGCTTTCGGGGTACGCTGCACGAATGGTTGCTCTCGCTTGCAGTTCGTGGAACCGACGGCAAGGACGGGCGCCCGGGAAATGACGGAGTTGGTGTAAAAAATGCACGCATCAACGCAGAGGGGTATCTGATCGTTGAGCTGACCGACGGCTCGTTGATCACGGCGGGTTACGTCGGTGGCGACGGGACCGTTTCGGATGAGCCCGACGAGAACGGCTTTTATCCGGTCTACGAAACCGTAATTCTCGAAAACGTGGAGGCGTCGCTCAATCTGCGCCTCACACCCGACACGGTAAACGGCGAGATTTTCACCTCGATCATGAAGGGCTGCGAGCTTTTGCGCGTGGGTGACCAAAAAACCGAGGAGGGCTTCAGTCGCTTTCTCTACAACGGCACCTACTGCTACGCACGCTCCAAATTTTTTGAAGTGAAATACGTCTATGACGGCGAGCTTCCCACGGTTAATCTGCCCGATCAGCTTGTGCTCACGCGCGGTCAGACCCGTTGGTTTATCACCGATCAGATTCTGCCCGATCGCACCGACGATTTTTACGTTTCCTATTCGTATAGCGGTGCAGGGGAGCGCGTGATCGACGGGGAGGACGCCTTTGCGATCACTCCCACCGCGCTCGGCTCGGCATCGCTCACGCTCAAGCTGCAAAAGCAGGTGGACGGAGAATTCCGAACGGTGCTTGAAAAGCAGGTGGAGGTCACGGTGGTTGAGGAGCAGGAATCGCTCTCGCTCAAGGGTATGTTTCTCGGGGACAGCCGCATCTCGGACGGTACGATCGTCAACACCATGCACAGCAAAATGCCAAACCTCACCCTGATCGGCACGCGCTCGGTCAAGAGCACCGGCGTGGCACACGAGGGCAGAGGCGCGTGGAGCACCTCACATTATCTCAACTCGGCATCGCTCACGGTGAGCGGAACCGTGATGACCAATTCCTTCTATGATCCCGCCGCGGGTACCTTTAACTTTGCCTACTACGTCTCGCAAAATCCCACAGCCGCAGACCTTGATTTCGTGGTAATCAATCTCGGAGCAAACGATTCCTTCTCGAAGGAGTCGGTGGCAAATATCAACGCAATGATCGAGTCGATCCACGCCTATTCCGCCGACATTCGCGTGCTGGTGATGACCGAGTACGTCTCGCCGCGAACGGGCTATTCTCTCCGACAGAGCACCAACCTCAACGTCCCCGCAATGCGGGCGCGTCAGGCACGCTACTATGCTTATCTGAACGAAACGCTCGGCGGCAGGGAGAGCGAGGGGGTCTATCTGGTCCCCACGCATCTTTCGATCAATTCGTGGAGCGATTGGACGCGGGGCGAGACCCAGACGCAGGAGGGTACGGCAGAACGGATCACCGACGTGATCCACCTCGGATACACGGGCTACCAAAAGGAGGCGGAGGTGCTTCGCTCGTACCTTTATTGGATTTTCGGCTCGTAAGACGCAATATCAGAAAGGAAAACAAACGGAATGAAAAAGAATCTCAAGGGTTGTGTGGAGCGCATCGAGGTCGGCGAAGCACAGGTTTTGATTGATATGAATCGCTACGACGTGATCGAGGCGGCAGGCATGACCCCCGATCTGCGTCACAAAAAAAGTGCGCACATGAGCGCCGCTTGGAGATTTTCCGAGCGCTCTCGCGTGAGCGTTCGTATGAACGGCGGCGATCTTTCGGGCTTCCGCTATCTCACTTTCTCGGCGTTTGCCGTTGGCGGAGTGGGCGGCTCGTTCAGCCTGCAGTTCTGCAACGTGGGTGAGACCCTGAACGGCTACGAATGCACGCTTCCGATCACGCGCGACGGCTGGAACGATTACCGCGTGGAGCTGCCTTTCCTGCGTGCAATGGGCACGCCGCTTGGTTGGGACCGCATTGCAACCGTTGCCTTTGACTCGGTTGCGGGCGGACAGGCAAACCGCGCCGAGACGGTTCTCTATTTCGATAACCTCTACGTTTGGGAGGATGCGGCACCGCCGCTCTATGCCTCCATGCCCGAGCTCAAGGGCGCGGCAGTGTTCTCGCGCACGGGTAACTACGCGATCGTGGACCGCAAGCGCATCTGCAATACGGCAGACGGCGCAATTGCAAAGCCCTTTGAGCGCGACGGTCTGCTTTGGGTACCGATGGCACCCGTTGCGGCAGGTATTGCATATTCTGCCGTGGTCGATAACCGCGCCCTCACGTTGGCGTTCACCTATCGCAGAAAAAAGTATTTCTTCTCGGCAGACTCCGATCGCATGCAGATTGGTGGCGAGGAGGTCGCACTCGGCTTCTATCCCGCCGCTGTGGGTGGCACGCTGTTCTTCCCGATCACCTTCGTGCGCGATTTCTTCCATTGGCGGCAGATATTCGTTGATCCGATGGGTCTGATCGTGCTTTCCAACCGCAAAAACGTATTTGAAAGCGCACGCGATGCACAGGTGATCTGGGGACTGATTGCAGACTGTACCTTTGTTCGTCCCACCGCCGAGCGCGTAATAAACGATCTGCACCGCAATTTCCCGAACCCCGCAAGAGGCAGGCTGCTTGCCTCCTTCGACGAACTGATGCAGCTCCGTCGCGATGCCAAAACCGATCCTGCTCTGCGTGGCTACGTTGAGCTGCTCCGCGCAGACTACGGCACCAAGAGTGCACGCTTTGCGGCAACGCCGCTTGCAGGTGAGATCAATGCCGATGCACTCAACGAGGCAGCCGAGGCGCTGATTGCCTTTGCAATGCTCTACCGTGTCACCGGAGACAAGGCGTATGCCGAGCGTACCGCGCTCGAGGCAGAGGCGCTGGCGGCACTCGCGGATTGGAGGGGCGGACGCACGATGGAAACGGTTGGTCGCGTTTCTCTTGGAATGGCGATCGGCTACGATTGGTGCCGTCATGTCTGGAGCGAGGGCAGAAAGGCACTCGTGGAGCGTGCAATGCTCCGCAACGCCGTTCGTCCCGCGCTTGACACCTACGACGGAAAGGGCGCAATGTGGTTTGCAGGCAGCGCCGCTGCCGCCACCGCCAATGCGGGTGTGCTTGCTCTTGTGCTTGCTCTTGCGGACGTTTATCCGCAGAGTGCGCTCAAGCTGACCGATCGCATCCTGCGCAATATCGAGCCCTGCTTTGCCGCTCTTGCACCCGACGGCGGATGTGCCGAGAGCATCGAGGCGTGGGAGCGGAGCAGCCGCGCGCTGGCGCTCTCGGTCGCCATGCTTGAGCGTGCATGCGGCGATGACTACGGTCTTGCCTCTGCCCCCGGCTTTGCTTCCACCGTTTATTTTCCGATTCACGTCGGATCGGCAGCGGGTGCATGGAATTTCCACGGAAGTGCCGCAGGCGTTGCCGACACCTCAATGGCATTCTGCTTTGCCAAGCGCAGCGGTGATATGATCCCTGCATGGATGCGCCGTCAGGAGCTCCTTTCGGGCAGCAAAACGGTACACCCTTTCGATATTTTGTTCTACGTTCCCGTCGATGATGCGATGGTACCGCAGCTTCCGCTCGACGCCGTATGGCGCCGCGCAGGACTTGCAACCATGCGCTCGGGCTGGGATGGATCTGCGACCTTCGTCGGTCTGCACGGTGGTAGCAACCACGAGATCAACGGCGATCTCGATGCGGGCAGTGTGATTCTCGATATGGGCGGTGAGCGCTTCTTCACCGAGGTTACCCGAGCCGATGCAATGCCGGGACTCCTTTGCCGCCGCGCGGCAGGGCAGAACACCCTTTGCGTTGACCCCGCCGAGGAGCCCACTCCCGACCAGAATCCCGATGCGGTTGCGCCTCTGACCGAAATGCGCTCTTCGCCCGAACGAGCCTACGCAATCGTGGATATGACCTCGACGAGTGATGCGCTTTTGCGTGCAAAGCGCGGCGTGCTGCTCACCGAGGGGCGCACGGTTGCGGTTATTCAGGACGAGCTGACGCTCTCGCATCCTGCCGATGTGGTATGGACTGTCTGGACGCGTGCCGAGGCAAGCACTACCCCGAGCGGCAGATCGCTCAAGCTGACCCAAAACGGAAAGACCCTGCTCTGCCGTTTGGCGGGCGTCGGTTCTCCCGCTCACTTTGAGTTGACTCGATATGAGGAGAGCGGATTGACCTCCGTTACGGTGCGTGTCAGCGGCAAGGAAAAGCTGCGCATGGCGGTGGTTTGCCGCATGCTTGCCGCCGAGGACGATGCGATCTCGAGGAAGGCATACGAGCTCGTTCCCATGAGCCGCTGGGGCGAGATCTGATTGGACCAATAAAAAGCGACCGTCCCACGGGACGGTCGCTTTTTATTTGTGAAGGAGACGGTCTTACTTAAAGAGCTCCTTCGCGTCGGCGTCAACGGTGATGAGCAGGCAGTTGCCGTTGATCAAGCCGTCTTTCTTTGCCTTGTCGTATGCCTCGGTGTTGGTCTTGCCGTCCTCGTCCTTCACGGTGAGGAAAGTCTTTACGTCACCTGCGGAGGGGAACTTGATGATAACGGCAGCTTTGACGATGTTCTTGTTGCAGAGGATGATCTCGTAGTCAGCAGCCTTTTCGATCTGCTCGTCGGTGAGGAGCAGGTCGAGAACGGTCTGGACGCCGGCATCGTCGGATTTTACAGTCTTAACGGTCCAGCCATCGTCCTCAAATGCCTTTTTGATGGCACCGGACTTATCGCCGCAGCTGACCATCGAGACGATGAGAAGCAGAGCAGTGAGAGCAACGAGAATGCGTTTTGTGATTTTCATGATGATGTCTCCTTTATCAAAATGATTTTTTTGGATTTCTGATCCATTGAATATTATATCACGTCTTCTCTTTTTTGTCAACGGGTGAGCGCAGAACTATGCAAACAAAATATGATGGAATGTCTTTGCATTTTATGCAAGCAGAGAAGGCTTTATAGAATTCGTGGGATTTTTTGGCAGCATCAAGGGCGCTGTTTGCTATTATTGACGTGGAATTTTTTTGTTGACAACACCTGCAGAATATGGTAAAATGAATTTAATCAAAAAGAAATGAGGTAAATTCAATGTTTGGTGCAAAAAGCCAGAAAAACGTACACAGTCTGATCATGGATGAAATCCGTGACGTAGAAATTTGCCTGACGCGCTTTGATGATTTTTTGCGTGTTGTTGCAACGCCCGATAGCCTGCCGGAAACGCTCAAGACGCTCGCCGATGGGATCGACAAGACCGAGGACGATGCTGATGCATCACTTCGCCGCATGATTGATTCACTTGCAAAGGCTCCGCTTTTGCCTGCCACGCGCCAGGACTTGATCGAGATCGCCACGAGCTGCGACCGCGTTGCAAACAAATGCGAGCATGCGGCGGGCAAGATCGTTTGGCAGAATTTCCGTCTGCCGCGCGAATATGCCGAACCGATTGGTGAGATCATGCAGATCACGCGTGAGCAGTTCGAGCTGCTCAAAACCGCAATCAGCAGACTTTTCTCGCAATTTGGCGAGTTGCTCCGCGATCACGCGATTCTCGACGAGATTCGTGCTTGCGAATCGCGCGTGGATAAGCTCGAAACCAACCTCTACACGCGCATCTACGCGATGGATATCGGGCTTGCCGAGCGCATGCAAATGGAGCGCGTGATCGAGCTGATCTGCGACATCTCCGATATCATCGAGAACATTGCCGACCGAATTCAGGTCATGCTGATCACAAGAAAGGCGTAAGGCAACGATGATATATTTATTGCTCTTTGCGGGGCTCTTTATGGGCTGGTCGCTCGGAACGAACGATGCGGCAAACGCCTTCGGCACTGCGGTTGCAACGCGTGTGATCCGTTATCGCACGGCGGTGATCCTCATCTCGGTGATGGTGGTTGTGGGTGCGATTTTGCTCGGTGACGGAAACATCAACAAGGTTTCCGAGCTTGCCACGAGCAACAAGGTCACAGCGTCACTCGAGGAGGTTGAATCGGCGGTTACAAACGGAACGCTGGGCGACCTGCGCTGGAAATCCGCACTCAAGGCGGCGATTATTTTCGCCTGCGCGGGGCTCACGGTCTTTCTCATGAGCTATCTCAAATTTCCCGTTTCGGCAAATCAGTCGATCACGGGCGCGATCATTGGATGGGGTCTGTTCCACGCCAATTATTCCGACCCCGAGGTGCTTGCGGTCAATCTGCCGCAGATCGGAAAATTTGCATCCACCTGGATTCTCAATCCGCTCGGCGCGGGCGTGATTTCCTTTGTTCTGGTCTTTCTTTTCAAAAAACTGTTTGAGAAACGCCTTACCTCGCTCGGGGGCTACGATGTGGTAATCAAGCTTGGATACCTCGCAGCGGGCGTATTTGCATCCTTCAGCATTGGCATGAACAGCTCGGCAAACGTGACCGCGCTCTACTACGATGCCACGGGGCAGGGTGCCAATCTTCTCACCGACGCGCGCCTGACCGCTGCCATCGGTGGCATTGCGATTGCAATCGGCGTTCTCACCTTCTCCAAGCGCGTGATGATGACGGTTGGAGGCAGCATTGCGAATATCAGCCAGGTGGACGGCTTTTTGGTAATCATTGCAATGGCGCTCACCGTTGTGATCATGGGCGAGTGGATGGGCATTCCCGTTTCTACCTCGCAGGCGGTGGTTGGCGCCGTGATCGGTGCGGGACTCGTTAGCGGCGTGAAGAACGTCAACTTCGGCGTATTCAAGCGCATCGCCATCGCGTGGGTTTCCTCGCCCACCGTTGCAGGACTGATGACCTACCTCGTTGCGCTTGCAACGCAGAGCTATTTCCGCTGATTTTTCGGGAGAGGTCTCTCTTATCAAAGTTGCAAATACAAAACTACGGGATCGAGTGCATTTCGCATTCGATCCCGTAGTGTTTTTTATGATCTTACTTGAGCATGCCGAGGAGCGTGCCCATAGCGGCACCGAGCGCCTCCGCGATCTTATCTGCATCGCGTCCGCCTGCCATTGCGTTGTCGGGACGTCCGCCGCCCTTACCGCCGGTGACTGCTGCAACCGCGCCAACGAGCTTGCCCGCGTGCGCACCTGCCGCAACCGCATCCTTACCTGCAACGGCAAGGAAGTTGAGCTTGCCGTCAGCATTGATCGCAAGAACTGCAACCGCATCGGCGTAGCGTGCCTTGATCTCGTCTGCCAGCGAGCGAGCCGCGTCGATCTGCATGCCGTCAAGCTTTGCAGTAACGAGACGCACCGTTTTCACGGTTACCGCGTCTGCCATAATGCCGTCGAGCTTGGAAGCTGCGATTTTGGCGTTGAGCGCCTCGATCTCGCGCTTCATTGCCGAAATTTCTGCCTGCATCTGCGCCGCGCGCTTTGCAAGGTCTGCGGGCTTTTGCACCTTCATTTCCTTGGCTGCCTCGCTGATCAGCGCGTTTTTCTCGCCGAGCAGCTTCAGCACGCCCTCACCTGTGGTTGCCTCAATGCGGCGAACGCCTGCTGCCACAGAGGACTCGGAGAGAACCTTAAACAGTCCGATCTTTGCCGTGTTGTCCACGTGCGTACCGCCGCAGAATTCAACCGAGTTCTCACCCATGCGAACCACGCGAACGATCTTGCCGTATTTTTCTCCGAACAGAGCCATTGCGCCGAGCTTCTTTGCCTCGTCGATTGGCATTTCGGTCATGGAGCCGAGCTGACCCGCCAGAATTTCATAGTTTACAATATTCTCCACAGACGCGATTTCCTCGTCGGTCATAGCGGCAAAGTGGGTAAAGTCGAAGCGGCAAACGCTGTCGGAAACGTAGGAGCCTGCCTGCTCGACGTGACCGCCCAGCACGCGACGGAGTGCGCTCTGGAGCAGATGGCAAGCCGAGTGGTTGCGCATGATTGCCTCGCGGCGGAGCACGTCGACCTGTGCCTGCACGGTGTCGCCAACCTTGAGCGTGCCGTTTGCAACGGTGCAGAGGTGAACGTAAACGCCGTCGGTCTTTTTGGTGTCGGTCACGGTCAGTGCGGTGTTGCCGCAGAGCAGCTCACCCGTATCCCCGATCTGACCGCCGCCCTCGCCGTAGAAGGGGGTGGTGTCAAGAACAACGGTGCAATCGCCCTCGGAAACCTCGGTTACAGACATATCGTCAACCAGGATCGCCAGAACCTTTGCGTCTGCCGTCATCGTATCGTAGCCCACAAACTTGGTTGCGGGGAGGTCTGCCAAAAGGTTCTTGGAGGCGTTGGACCATCCGCTGATGTTGGCTCTCGCCTCGCGTGCGCGCACCTTCTGCTCCTGCATGAGTGCGGCAAAGCGATCTTCGTCGATCGAAAGTCCTGCTTCCTCGGCGATCTCACGCGTGAGGTCGATGGGGAAGCCGAAGGTATCGTAGAGCTTGAACACGTCCTCGCCCGAGAGCGTGTCGGCATTCTTTTCCTTTGCATCCTGCACAAGGGTGTTCAGGATTGCAAGACCTGCGTCGATGGTCGCGTCAAAGCGCTCCTCCTCCATCGCAACAACCTTGAGAATATAGTCTCTCTTTTCTGCCAGCTCGGGGTATGCCTTGTCGGATTCTCCGATGGCGATCAGCCCCAGCTCGGGCAGGAAGGAGCGGTTGATCCCGAGGAGCTTACCGTGGCGGCAGGCGCGGCGGAGAATGCGGCGCAGCACATAGCCGCGACCCTCATTGGAGGGAATCACGCCGTCCGAGATCATAAAGGTTGCCGAGCGGATGTGGTCGGTGATCACGCGGATCGAAATATCGTCGTTCTTATCCTTGCCGTATTCCTTGCCCGCAATCGCGCAAACGCTGTCGATCACCTTGTGGATCGAGTCGACCTCAAACATGTTGTCAACGCCCTGCATCACGCATGCCAGACGCTCAAGACCCATGCCCGTGTCAATGTTTTTCTGTGCAAGGTCGGTGTAGGTGCCGTCGCCCATGTTGTTGAACTGCGAGAACACGTTGTTCCAAATTTCCATGAAGCGGTCGCAATCGCAGCCGGGCTTACAGTCGGGAGAGCCGCAGCCGTATTTGAGTCCACGGTCGAAATAAATCTCGGAGCAGGGACCGCAGGGACCCGTGCCGTGCTCCCAGAAGTTGTCTGCCTTGCCAAGACGCACCACGCGCGCAGGGTCAACACCAACCTTGTTCACCCAAATGCCGTATGCCTCCTCGTCGCTCTCGTAGATCGAGGGCCAGAGCAGGTCCTTCGGGATTTCGAGGGTTTCGGTGAGAAACTCCCAAGCCCACGGAATTGCCTCGTCCTTAAAGTAGTCGCCAAACGAGAAGTTTCCAAGCATCTCGAAGAAGGTACCGTGACGTGCGGTGTGTCCCACGCGCTCGAGGTCGGGCGTGCGGATGCACTTCTGGCAGGTGGTCACGCGGTTGCGCGGCGGCTCCTCCTCACCCGTGAAGAACTTTTTCATGGGTGCCATGCCCGAGTTGATCAGGAGGAGAGATTTGTCGTTGATGGGGACCAGCGGGTAGGAGGGAAGGCGCAGATGCCCCTTCGACTCAAAGAAGGAAAGATACTTTTCCCGCAGATCGTTAAGAGATGTCCATTTCATAGTGCTTTTATGTCCTTTCGGTTCACATTCCAAAAATACATTCATATTAGTATAACACAAAAAACAGGCTCTGTCAATCGTCTTGGAGCATTTCCTCGGTTTTTTGTGCAAAAAAGCGGTTGATTTTTTCTTTACGGTATGCTACAATAATGGGGAGAAAAAAGAGCGGGCAGACGCATCTGACTGCGGGTGGAGGTTTTGGAGCATGAAAATTCAAGGCGCGATTTTTGATCTGGATGGCACTCTGATTGATTCAATGACCTGGTGGGAGACAATCTGGGACGTGATCGGTGCGGCGCATTTCAACGGTCGCCCCTGCAGACCCGACCGTGCCACCGAGGAGCGGATGCACACGCTGTTCGTGGAGGAATCGGTGAAGCTTTTGCGCGACTACTATGCGAGTGAGCTTGGCGTGGAGATTGAATATGACGCTCTGCTCGAAACGATCAATCGCGACATCGACGATTTTTATCGCACACGCGTTGGGCTCAAGGCAGGCGTGCGTACCTTTTTGCAGACGCTATATGAGCGGAAAATTCCCATGTGCATTGCATCGGCATCCGAGCGCGAGAGCATCCTGACCGTGCTGCGGGTTTGCGGAGTCGATCATTATTTTTCACATATTTTCACCTGCTCCGAGGTGGGAAAGAGCAAGACGTCCCCCGATATTTACGAGGCGGCGCTCCAAACGCTCGGCACACCGCGCGACACCACATGGGTCTTTGAGGACGCATTCACGGCACTCCAAACAGCGCGCTCGGCGGGACTTCGTACGGTTGGAATTTTTGAGGCGCAGGAATCGCGTTATGAGGAAATGAAGCGCACCGCCAATATTTACGTGGACCGCGGAGAGACGCTGGAAAAGCTGATCCCGATGCTCGAATGAAAAAAAGAACGGCTCTGCCTCAACGATTGCGTTGCGACAGAGCCGTCCGTTTTTGTGTTATATCGAGAGCAGTGCCACTGCAAGTGCACCGATCGCAATGCCGATCCATTGCGAGATGCGCAGCTTTTCGCGGAAGATCACGAGGGAAAAGATGCTGACGAAAGCCATTCCGCCAACGCCAATCACGGGGTAGATCAAGCTGGGAGAGATCGAGGTGCCGGCAAGCAGAATGATAAAGAGGTTGAGCAGAAAGTTGGAAGCACCTGCAATAATCGGAAAGCTCGACGAGCATTTCAAAATCGCGCGCGTGTGCGTTTTGTCGCTTCGGAGATAGATGACAAGCGTAAACGCAACCGCAAAGAGCAGTGCGAATGCCATGAGCTGGTTGCCGTATTTGCCGTCAAAATGCATTTGCTGGGTTCTTTGAATGATGGCACAGCCCGCATTGCCGGCAAAGGCAAGAAGTGAGAAGAGGAGCCACTTGAGCGATAGCTTTTCGCTTTTTGCTTCGCCGCTCGTCTCCTTCTTTGTGTAAAGGCTGAGCCAAAGCGATACCACAACAAGCAGAAGCCCCACTCCCACGAGAGGAGTGAATTTTGCATCCCAGAAAAAGAATCCCCAAATTGTTGTGCCGATCAGCGACAGCTGCAAGAGAAGGTTGGTGAGTGACAGGGGACCGGTACGCAGTGCGCCGATGTAGCCGACCTGGCAGAGCGTATAGCAAAGACCGAAGCCGCAGGAGTAGAGCAGCACACGGGCATCGAATGAGAAATCGGTGAGAAACATCACCGTCCAGCAAACGAAGCAGGTCAGGCAATAGACGAGATTATAAACAGGGGTGGGATTGGCTTTGTCGGTGTTTTTTCGATTGAAGAAGCCACCGCAGAGGCTGACCGATGTGGACAGAAAAAGCGATGCGATCAGATAAAAATATGGCATAACAGTCCTCGTAATACCTAATAAATTGGTGTTTACTGTACCTCGTTGAGCGCGGCGCCGATCACCGTTCCGAACTGCGAATTTTCGGGAATGGTGCAGTTCACGCCAAAGCCGGACGAGAGATTTTCAAAAACGCTTCGGATCGGCTTGATGGTGGTCAGATTTCCGATCAGAACGATATTTTTGATCCCGAAATTCCGTGCGGCAAACACCGCGAGCATCAGGATGGTCTCTGCCACCATGTTGGCAACGCCGAGGGCAACGTCCGAGGGGGTTGCGAGATCGGATAGCTTGCCGAAGTTTGCGGCGGTGAGGTTTTCGTTGATGCCGTCATAGGATTGCTTGCGCGAGAGGTCCTTGATGCGCAGGTCCACGTTGCCGATGTCGCCGTCCACGCAGAGCTGCTCGATGTGCTCCACGCTGTCAACGCCCAGCATCCTGCGGCAAAGACCAACCAGGGTTCCGCCGCCAACGCCGGTTCCGCCGAGGTATTCGATCTCATGCGTGTCTCCCACTTTTTTTGCATGAATGAGCGCGGTACCCGTGCCCATGCTCACAACGATCGCCTCGTCGAGCCCCGAAAGATAGAGCCCCCCGATGCCGATGCTCGAAAATTCGGGCACGGGCTGGCAGGTGAGATTATAGATCGGCTTGGTGATAAAGGATGCGCCCGCACCCGTCATCAGAATCCGATCAATTGCCGAGAGCTCAAGTCCGTTCTCGGCAGTAAATTTTCCAAATGCTCCGTAGATCGAGGTCAAGGGGTCGGTCGCACGCACGAATTGCGGCGCAATCAGCTCCTTTTTGCCGTCCTTCTGAAAGCGGAAGCCAACGATTTTCGTGGTTGTTCCGCCAACGTCGATTCCGATTACGGTTTTGCTCATAGTGATTCACCTTCCAAAAAACATTTTTGCCTTTTTATTATAACATTTACTTGTAAAAAATGCAACCGTATGGTATAATATTTTTGAAAATATTGAGATTTTGGAGTGTAAAATGGCTTTTGACGCAGGAATGTTGGCATGCGTGATCGCAGAGATCCGCGAGAAATCGTTGGGTGCGAGGGTGGAGAAGGTGTTTCAGCCCGAGCGCGACGAAATTGTTTTGCAGATGCGCAGCCTTGAGGGCGGCAAGCGTCTGCTCATCAATGCGGGCTCGAACAATCCGCGCCTGTGCTTTACAACCGAACAAAAGGAAAACCCTGCCTCGCCCCCTATGCTTTGCATGCTCCTGCGCAAGCATTTGCAGGGTGCAAAGCTGACCGACATCCGCCAGGCAGAGTTCGAGCGCGTGGCGATCCTGGAATTTGAAACGCGTGACGAGATGGGCTTTTCCTGCACGCGCTATCTCATTGCCGAGGTGATGGGAAAATACAGCAACCTGATCTTTGCCACAGGAGAATGGAAGGTGGTTGCCGCTCTGCGAACGGTCGATTTCTCAACCTCCAGCCTGCGCCAGGTGCTCCCGGGTATGACCTACGAGCTTCCTCCTCGACAGGATAAGACCAATCCGATGGAGGTAGATGCCGCAACATTTGACCGACTGCTTGCCGATGCGCCTGCCGAGCGACCCATTGAGAAATGGATCACCGCGACCTTTCTCGGCATTGCTGCGTCGGTTGCGCGTGAGATTGCATACCGTGCGGCAGGGAG
>CAJKPX010000024.1 GCA_905201895.1 uncultured Eubacteriales bacterium
TTACGCTGACCGTACCGACCCTGCTTTCCGCCGAAAGGCTGTTCTGCATGGTGCCCGCCGCAACGAAGGCAATGTTGGTGTTTTCACGCTCCAGACCGCTCAAGCCTCTGTGCGCGATCATTTTCGTTGATCCGCTATTGATCCGCGTAGTATTCATGCGCGTTCTTTCTCCTTTCGTTTTTCAAAAAAGCGATCGGCATCGACGGTTGTTGTGCGCGAGAGCATCCAAAGCATCCACGCCGCAACCAGCACCGATAAAATCACCGTGACCGTCACCGTAACGGCATCCCACTGCTCACCCTTGCCGAGCAGCAGCAGCCTGCCGCCGAAATCGTAGACACCGTGGATCAGCACGCAATAAAACAGATTTCCCGTGCGAAGCAGCACGATTGAGCACATGCCGCCGATCAGAAAGGAATATCCCACCTGAAGCAGGGTCGGCACAATTCCCGCGCCCTCCAAAAGATTTGCAAAATGCACAAGTCCGAACACAGCCGAGGAAATGACGGTGACACGAATGACCTGCGCGCGTGATTTACGGTGCTTTTGCAGCATGCCGAGAAAGAGCGTGCCGCGGAAGGCAAACTCCTCAAAAACACCGATCAGCAAGCAGTCGAGCAGAAGCATGGGGAAAAGCTCCCAACGCTCCAGCGTAGCCGATCCGCTTGCAAGCCCGATGATCGGAAAATTGTTGACCGCGATCAAAAGCGCGGGCAACACGATCGCCAGATGCCACAGGCGCGGCATCGTCCATAGGCGGTTGCCGATAAAGAGAAGCAGAGCGGCAAACACAACGCTGCCAAGCACGTGCGAGAGCAGCGAGCGAATCAGATTCTGTTTCGTAGCGTCCTGCGAGAAGGTTGGATTCCAGATCCAGAGCACCACGAATGCCAGACCGCCGATCGCAACAACCGTTCTGCAAACGCGCTCACGAAGCATCGCCTGCCTCCTTCTTTTTCCGCCGCTCCGTCAAAACGAAATCAAGCACCAGCAGCGCAATTCCGAGAACTGCGAGAATGATCGCTGTCAGCTGCGACGGGGACATATTGTTCACGATGGTCTGACCGCGATAGTCGGCGCGGAAGAATTCGGCATAGAAACGCCAAACGGCATAAACGATGAGATAATACGCGAGATTTCCGGTCTTGCGGCGTGCGAGTCTCCAGGTCAGGAAGGCGGCAAGCGCGAGCAGAAAGATTGCCTCAAAGAGCTGGATCGGAACGGTTTTTGCATGGAGATGTACGTTTTGAATTCCAAACCACGCCGTTGTTACCTTGCCGTAGCAGCAGCCTGCAAAGAGACAGCCAACCCGTCCAAATGCATGTGCCAGCGCGACGGCGGGTGCCGCAATTTCCGCCAGGTCAAAAAAGTGTTTTTTCGCCTCTCCCTTGCCAAGCACGAAATGCCCTCCCTCGAAATAGACGATGAGGAACACGATCGTGCCGCCGATCAGACCACCGTAAAAGGTTGCACCCGTGGATGCGGTAATAGCAAACGGCTTTCCGTCGAGGTAATTATAGAGCGACTGGAAAAAGACCGCAGAAAGATAGCCTCCAACGAGCGCGGCAAGCGCGCATCCGATGCAAAGATTTTGCAGCTTGGCTGAAAAATTGCGTCGGTCTGCCCAGAAGCGAAGAAACATCAACGCCGCAAAAAAGCCGACGGCAAGCATAATGTCATACAGACTCAATCCCAAAAACAGTTTATACGGATACATTCGGGTTCCTCCTTATGAAAAGCAATCGCGGATCGCAACAAAGGTGCTCTGCGCGTAGGGGTCGGGAAGCGCTACCTCATCCAGCGTTTCGCGGAACGAAAGCGTGACGTCCAAATCCTCGCAAAGTGCGCGGTAGACTGTTCTTGCAGCCCCTTGATCCTCAACGGCGATCTCGTAAATCGAAAGTGCCGTAGTGGCGGAGAGCGCATAGCTAATATAATAAACGGGAGAATCGAGCACCACGTAGCGCCAATACAAATTCATATCGGCAACCTGCTCGGAGATCATATCGAATCCACCGTAGTCGCGGCAAACAAGCTCCATCACGTCGTCAAGCGGCGTGTTATTTTCCAAAATCTCAACGTAATGCGTGTAAACGTACTCCTCAAAATCGTCGATCAACGTGGCAAGAATGATCGTGGCACACGTGTCGATCACCTGGTAGAGCTCAATTGCACGGAAAATGTCCTGTGCAAGAGAATCCTTCAGATAACGCAGAAACAGATATTCGTTTGCTTGAGAATGCACCTCCGCCAGATCGAGAGGCACGTCTGAAACGGGATTGTAGCAGCCTGCGTAGTAGTGTCCCATTTCGTGCGCCACCGTCATAGAATCCTGATAACCGGGGCCAAAATAGCAGAAGGGGCGCTCATCATCATATAAATAGGTGGTGTAGGCACCGTCGTATGCATTCTCACCGTCAACAAAGAGCGAACAGGAGGGATCAAACAGACTTTCCATGTTCACACGTACAGAAGCCGGATAGGATGCAACGTAATCGAAAACGTAGTCCGTCGACTGATCGTTGTAGGGCTCAAACAGAAAATTGTAAACGCGAACCTGCTCGAAATACGAAAGCGACTCGTAAAGGGCATCAAACTCCGCAGCCAGCTTGTTGTAGAGCGGAATAATATAGCTTGCAACGTAGGTGCGGAACGCCGCACGCTCGGCAGCACTTGCATCACGCAGATAGAGCGATTTCGAGGCATACTCATAGTAGTTGGCATATCCCATGATGTCCGCCTGCGCCTGATTGTTTGCAATGAAATCGAGATAAAGCGTCTCCACTTCCGCAAGATCCTCATCATCGGAAAGGTCGAGCTCGTGATAGAGAACCAGCAGGGCATCGTTTTCCTGGGAAAGCTCGGTCATTTCGTCGGTATAGGTGCGCATGCTCTCAATGTCTGCCTCACTCCAATCGGAGAAAAAAGCCTCGCGGTAGGGCGACTCGGACTCATCCACCTTTTGCGCGAAGGTGATGTATTCGCCGTAGGCGTCACTCTGCATCTCGGACGCATAAAGCTGAGCCTCACTCAACTCCTCGTCGAGCATGTCGCAAGAATAGAGCAAATAGGCAATCTGCGCCTGCGTAACGATATGATAATACTGCGCCTCCATTGCATCGAGCGCCGCCTCGATCGCATCCACGTCGGTGCCCTGCAGAACAAGCTCCTCGCATTCGGCGAGCAAACGTGAAAACTCGGTATGGTCGGCGTCGGTGAGCGTATAGGCAAGCGGCTCGTTCAATTCGTCGGGTCCCTTTGTCTGCTCGTTCGAGCCGTCTCCCGTTGTAAAGTCCTCTGCCATCTCGAGCATCGTGTTGGTAACGTGTCCAACCAGAATACAGGATGAGGTGGAAAAAGTCAGACAGAAGCAGAGCAAAAGAGCAAGAAATCTCATTCTCATTCTCATATTTGGTACCTCCTCAGATAGGGTGCATAGAATACACCCCCGCATTCTATATTGTATCACAATTCCGCACGAAAATCAACCCGATTTACGCAAAATCAGTAATGAAATGTCGAATTCCGATCAAAAGAAGTGCAGATGCCGCGCATGCAAGGCTCGCAAACGGAAGAAAACGGGGAAGAATCAGCAAAACACCGATCAATCCGAGTGCAGCACTGATCAGATGAAGAATCGCAACGCAGCGAGGTTGGGACAGTCCCGCATCGGTCAGGCGGTGATGCAGGTGCGCTCGGTCTGCGGAAAACGGCGAACGTCCGCGCAAAAAGCGGCGCAAAACGGCAGTACCGAGGTCGGTGAGCGGATAGGCAAACAGAAAAAGAGGAGAAAGGACGGAGGCGTTGCGCGTAGGCAGGTGCAAGAGCGGCAGGGTGAGCATACCAAGCAGAAATCCGACCGTTACCGATCCGCAATCCCCTGCAAAAACCGAGGCAGGGTGTCGGTTATAGAGCAAAAAGCCCACACATGCAGCCCCAAGCAGCAGCGACGGTGCAATCCCCTCCCCTGCCCCCGAAAGTTGGAGCGAGAGGGCAAGCAGAACACATTCCACTGCGGCAGTCCCTGCAAAAAGTCCGTCGAGTCCGTCGATAAAATTGTGCGCATTCGCAAGAGCGAGCACCCATAAAACACCGAACGCCAAGCGCCCCCCCGACAAACTCCCCTCCCCCATCACGCAGGCAAGCACCACGGCAAATTGAAAAAAGAGCTTGCTCGCGGCACCGAGGCTGAAAATGTCATCGGCAAGCCCAACGAGGAGGAGTAAAAAGCCGCCCCCAAGCATGCAGGAGAGAGGGCGAGAGAACGCCCCCATTGCAAGGCAGGCAAGCGCAAACGCCGAAAAGATCGCAAGTCCACCTGCGCGCGGAATGCTCCGTGCATGCATGCGACGCCATTCCCCGGGATCGTCAACCGCACCGATCCTCCATGCGAGGGCGATCACGGTGGGCAGGATTGCGAGTGTGAAGAAAAAAGAAAATGCGATGAAAAAAAGCAACATCTCGGCTTAAAACCGTCCCTTCTGATCAAATAAAAACGGAAAGCCCGTCGGATGCAGGCCTTCCGTTTGTTTGATCTTGCTTTACCATCCGATTGGCAGATATGTAAAGCGTTATTTGAAGATACGTATGCAGTCATTCACCGCACGAAGCAGTCCTCGTCCAACGTTGGGATCAGCGGATCTGAACGAAGCCGAGCTTCTTTTGCACCTTGGCAAGCGTTCTCCGTGCATACCACGATGCCTCCTCCGCGCCCTTTTTCATCTGCGCCTCAAGCGCTGCCTTGTCGGCAAGAAGTGCGTGGAATTTTTCCTGAACGGGAGCCAATGCGTCGGCAGTCACCTCACCGACCGCCAGCTTGAAGTCTCCGTAGCCACAGCCCGCAAACTCGCGCTCAATTTCCTCCATCGTTTTTCCCGTGAAGCAGGAATAGATGGTCATGAGATTGCTCACGCCGGGCTTCTCGGGAGCAAATCGAATTTCTGCCTCCGAATCGGTAACGGCACGCTTGAACTTTCTGATAATTGTATCCCGATCGTCCAGGATATATACCACCGCATTGGGATTTTCGTCGGATTTGCTCATTTTTTTCGTCGGCTCGGCAAGCGACATGATACGCATACCGTGCTTGGAAATGATCGGCTCGGGCACGGTGAAGGTGCCGGGATGAATTTGATTGAAGCGCTCGGCAATATCGCGGCAAAGCTCCACGTGCTGCTTCTGATCGCTTCCCACGGGCACGACGTCGGTCTGATAGAGCAGGATATCCGCCGCCATCAGCGCAGGATAGGTAAACAGACCTGCGTTGATGTTATCGGAATGACGCGCGCTCTTATCCTTGAACTGCGTCATGCGCGAGAGCTCACCAAACATGGTGAAGCAATTGAGAATCCACGCAAGCTCGGCGTGCTCGTGCACCATCGACTGCACGTAAAGCGTATTTTTTTCAGGATCAAGACCGCACGCCATATAAAGAGCGAGCGTCTCGTAGGTGCGACGGCGCAGATCGGCAGGAACCTGGCGCACCGTGATTGCGTGCTCGTCGACCACGCAGTAAAAGGTTTTATATTGCTCGGAGTATTCGGAAAAATTGCGAATGGCGCCCAGATAGTTGCCAATCGTCAGATTTCCGCTGGGCTGCACGCCCGAATACGATACTTTTTGTTCACCAAACATTGAACTTTCGATCCTTTCTGTTGGGTTCTTGCTATATATTGTACCACATGCGCCCCTTCTTTGCAAGAGCATTTTACAAAAAAAGCGCCGTTGGCATGTTTTTTTCAAAAAAAGCGGGGGTTGTCGCGGCATTTGCCGCGACAACCCTGAATGTGCTTTATCTTGACTTATTTCTTGGGCAGGAAGCCATACGCCTGCATCCATCCACGATAGATTGCGAAGGGCGATGCATAGTAGATATACTCCTCGGTGTTTCCTGCGTTGTCCTGATATTTTGCTTCAACCTCCTTGCGGGGATCCTCAGGATCGGGCTCCATGAAGACCACAGGCTCATAGGTGGTGATGCAAAGCGTGTTGCGATGGAAATCTTCAAGGCTGTTATCCTGAATGTAATCTGCAATCACGTCTGCCAGCACCGTGAAGCTCGAAACCAGAGGTTCGTTTTCCGGATCATCGGAGAGCAGCACCTTCAGTTCGCTGACAACCGCCTCAAGCTCTGCCATGTTCTGGCAAGCATTCAGCTTTGCAACGAGCTTGTTGTTCAGCTCATACATATACTTCACAAGCTCGGTGTCGAGCGTGCCGATCAGATCGAAATCGGGATCGACACCACCTGCCGCCTCGGTGCGAGCATCAATGTGCTTGCTCGGGTCAAGCTCCACAACCTCTCCGTTGCTGAGAACGGTGTAGGTGAAGTTCACGTCTGCATCGGTGGTAATGCGGAAGTAATAGATGCTGTAGTTAATGTCGCCTTCCTTCTGGTCAAGCTTCTTATCCTCATCGTGCGTGTACTGCAGCTGAAGCTCCAGATTGCCTGTGGTTCCCGTGGGAACGATGGTCAGATCGGTGATGCAGCTCAAGCCCGTGCGATAAGCAATCAAAGTTCTCTCCACCTTACCGTCCTTAGGCTCGGAGGTGTAGGTGAGGATATAGGAGGTGGGCTGTCTGTTCTTGGTGGAATCGCAGCTGTTGATCCAATTCATCAGATCCTCATTGCGAATAAAGGAGGGCTTGTGAACGTTCTTATAAACCTCGATGTTAAACTCCTCGGTGTTCATGAAATCAAACACAATGATCTTGTTCAACTCGGTGGTTACAATGTTGTTCGGATCAACCGCAGTTCCGTTGACCTTTGCAAGAATTTCAAACTCGTTGGTCTTTCTGGTGTAGAGCGAAACAAGGGAGAGCTCGTATCCGGTTTCGGAATCCTCTTCGGTGTCCTCATAGGTCAGGAAGAAGTCGAGGTTGGTCTGGGTTACAACCTCTTTACCCTTATCGTTGACCGTGGTCTCGGTCTCACGCAGATCCACAACAGAGAACTTGGTTTTCTTGGTTACGTTGTTGTTATAAACGTAATAGTTGATGGTGAGGTTCGAGCCGTCGATCTGTGCGGTCTTGAGCACGAAGATACCCTTCTTTGCAGCCTGATCGGCAGCAGCGATAAACTTTGCGATCTCGGCGTTCTGCGAAAGAACGTCCTTGGAATAGCCGGAGGAATAAAGAACGGTGTAACCAACCTTGCTGTTGATTGAAACGCCCGCCTCCTCCTCAACGGTGGATTCAGCATACGACTTGAAATCGAAGCCCAAGAGCGGGTCTACCATCGAATAGCGGTTCTGAACCTTTCCGTTCTCCCAGATGTCGGGGGACATCTGAGGCTCGGGATGTGCGATGAACACGTTACCCGTTGCGTAAAGATCCATCTTATAATCATCTACGAGAGGCTTTACGGTAGTGGTGCCGTTGCCGTTGTCGATCAGCTCGTAGTGCGTGCCCTCAACGCCGTACTGAAGGATGTTGCGGAACTCCGCATTGGTGTTCATATAGGTTACGATCTCCATGCTGCGGCTCACGCTTCTGGTATAAGCGCAAACGCCGAACATGTTGCCGTAGATATCGTTGGTGGATGCCGTGGGATATGCAACGGGAATGGGATAGTATTTCTCACCCTCGTATTCGCAGTAGCCAAAGGTATTGAAGGAATCGAGGAAGGTGTAGTCGCCGTCAACAAACTTCAGAGCAGCGGTCTTGCCGGTTGCATCGCCGAAATAGCCGTCGAAGCGGAACTTGTTGAGTTGGAGATATTCCTCGGTGAACTCCTCGTTTCTGAACAGGCTGTCAAAGCCGAGCGAAACGCTTCCGCGCGTCAGCTCCTCGAGCGACTGATAGTGGTATCCGAATACCGAGAACTGATCGAGCATGGAATAATCGTCGGGATTGATTGCCCAATAGTGAGCAAGGAGATCCAGGCAGTATTCAAAGCTGTCAACCTCCTGATTTGCATCAGGCATGTAGGTGTCGTCGATCGCAACCACCGAGTCACCCTCAAACTTGTTGATCAGATTGAGGAAGGTGTAGAGATATTCGTTATAGAAGCCGTCGATCTTACCCGTGGTAACGTAGCCCTGTTGAGCGTACTTATCCATCAGGCTCTTGTTGAGCAGCATGTAGGTGTACTCACCGATCACGCGGTTGTTGGGAACCGCATAGGTGACGCCGTTCTGCTTTGCGGCCGAGAGAAGCGTTGCGGAAACGTATTCCTTGATCTTCTTCGACGCACTGGTGAGCTCGGTGTCAAGCTCTGCGAGCCACTCGTTCTCGATGAAATCGAGGTACATATCCTCACCCGCGATGTAGATGATGTCAACCTGGTTCTTGAGTGCCTCGGGATACTTGATAACCGACATACCCCATTCGTTGGTTTCGGTTTCGTCGGTGACCTCAACCTGTCCCGTGGTCTCATCCTCGGTTTCAGACTCCGTGGTAACCACGCGGTTTGCGAGATCCTCCTCGTATGCACGAATGGTCTCCTCGAGCTTTGCGCGGTATTCATCCTCGGTGTAGTACTGCACCAGAACCTGCGTTTTGAACTTCGCCTTGGTGAGCGTGTTGATCGCAGCGTTGACTGCAGCTGCGGTTTTCGCCGTCACCTCCTCCTCGGACACGACCCAAAGAGTCAGCGTGATCGCCTGCTCGGACGCCTGGTCCTTGATGTCTTCCTCGGCTTCCTCATCGGTTTTCTTCGCGCAGCTCGCGAGAACACCGACGATCATGACCAAGCAAAGAAACAGACACATCAATCTTTTTTTCATGTTGTCTCCTCCAGAAAATCGCGCACATCGCACCGCAGAGCTTTCTCGCGGCACGGGTACGGCTATATTTTTACAGATATATTTTACAACATTTCAAAAAATCTGTCAAGTTAACTTTTTGTGACTAAAATTCGTATAAAATAAGACGTTTTCATTTCCGTCATACCTCGTTCATAAAAAAGCGGCACGATGCACAAAACAACGCGCCGTTTTTTTGTGATTGTGACATGATGTTTGGAAAATACCAACAAAATGCACAATGCTTTTTCATGAAATCAGAACAAAAAGTCAGTTTTCAAGATTTTTACTCCATAAAGCCCTTGAGATGTCTTGCGCGGCTGGGATGACGCAGCTTTCGGAGCGCCTTTGCCTCGATCTGGCGGATACGCTCACGGGTGATCTCAAATTCCTTGCCCACCTCCTCGAGGGTGCGCGATCTTCCGTCATAGAGACCGAAGCGAAGCTTGATCACGTGTGCCTCGCGGGGAGTGAGTGTCTGGAGCTGCTTCTCCAGCTCCTCGCGCAGGATGTTGGTGGAGGTTGCCTCTGCGGGAGAGGGCGTGTCGTCATCGGGAATGAAGTCACCCAGGTGGCTGTCCTCCTCCTCACCGATCGGGGTTTCGAGAGAAACGGGATCCTGCGCGATCTTCATGATCTCGCGCACCTTGTCGGCGCTCATGCCCATCTTCTCACCAATCTCCTCGGCGGTTGCCTCACGTCCGAGCTCCTGGAGCATCTGGCGCGAATAGCGCGAAACCTTGTGGATGGTCTCCACCATATGAACGGGAATACGGATGGTGCGCGCCTGATCCGCAATGGCACGGGTGATCGCCTGACGAATCCACCAGGTTGCATAGGTGGAGAACTTATAGCCCTTGGTGTAGTCGAATTTGTCAACCGCCTTCATCAGTCCGAGGTTACCCTCCTGGATCAGGTCGAGGAAAAACATGCCGCGTCCGACGTAGCGCTTCGCGATGCTGACCACCAGACGCAGGTTTGCCTCAACCAGCTCGGTCTTTGCGGTCTCGTCGCCCGCCATCATGCGCTCTGCGAGCGATTTCTCACGCTCGGAGGTAAGCAGCGGCACCTTTCCGATCTCCTTGAGATAGAGACGAACGGGGTCGTCAATCGCAAGGCCCTCCTGCTCGAGAATACGCTCCATATTCTCACCCGCACCGAATTTTTCAACCTCGCTCTCGATCGCGCTCATTTCCTCGCTGGAGAGCTCGGCATCAAACGCAATGCCATTGTCCTCGAGCGTTTCATAGAGCTTGTCAATGCTCTCGGCGTCAAAATCCATCTCCTCAAGCGCCTCGTCAATATCGTCGGCAGAGAGCTTGCCCTTCTTTCCCTTTTCGATCAGGGAATCCATCGAGCGCTTCTTCTCCTCCTCGGTTTTGGACGTCGATTCGTTTGCCTGATCCAGCTCCTCATCCATTTCGTGCAGTTCGGTCTTTTTCATTTTTTATCAGCCTTTCCTTTATGTAATTTCGATTGTTTATCACGCAAATAGGCAAGTCGGTCACTGATGCCGCCGCTCTGCGCGTCTTCCCTCTTTTTTGCATCCTTGAGAACCTCCACCGCGGAGCGGAAGACCCCAAGCTCGTTGTGCGTGAGCTGACGGCGCAGCTCCTCGGCGCGTTGAATGCGTCCCATCTCGTCCACCGAAAACTCGGCACCGAGCAGCTCGGGGTGCAGCCCGCCCTCCGCAGCATGTCCTCGCATAATTGCTTCAAACACGCGTCGGTTGAAGGCGGTTACAAAATCGCCGACGGCAAGCGCAACGTCACCGCGCTCGACAAGATTGCGGTAGTCCTCGTACATCAAAAGCAGCCCGATCACCGCCTCCTCGGCAGACGCCGCACGGGGGTCCCTTGCCGAATCGGGGTTCACACGGTCACCGAAATTCTTGACCGACGCCACCGCCTCTCGGCTCTCGCGCTCGGAGGTTGCCCGCTTTTGCTTGGCGCGGAATTGCTCCACCGAGTTTTTGAGCACGTCCACCGGCAGCTCGAGCGTTTTGGAAATCTGTGAAATATAAATCTCGCGCTCCACTGCCGACCAATATTCGGCGATCATGGCGCAGAGCTCGTTCGACGCCTTAATCTTCTCTGTTCCCACCGAAAGATCAAAGCGAGAGAGAATGCGCTCCGCCTTATGGTCAAAGCCCGTCCGACTTCGGTCAAGTGCCTGTCGGAAGCGCGTCGACCCGAACTTTTTAATGAATTCGTCGGGGTCCTTTGCGTCGTTGAGCTTGAGCACGCGAACCTCCATTCCCACCTCTCCGAGAATGCGCATTGCCTTGTTTGCGGCGTTTTGTCCCGCTTCGTCGGAATCGTAGGATATAATCACCTGCTTGGTGTATTTGGAAAAAACGCGCGCGTGGTCGGGTGTGATCGCCGTTCCGAGCGTTGCAACCGCATATTCGAAGCCTGCGGCGTGCAGCGCAATGACGTCCATATAGCCCTCGCAGAGGATCATCCGCTCAGCGCAGCAATTCTTGGCAAAATTGAGTGCAAAGAGGTGTCGGCTCTTTTTGAAGGCAGGCGTTTCGGAGGAGTTGAGGTATTTGGGCGTGCTGTCATCCATCACGCGACCGCCGAAGGCAACGATATTGCCCGTGGGATCAATGATCGGAAACATCACGCGATTGCGGAAATAATCGTAGGTGCGCCCCGTTTTCTGGCTCTTACCGCACAGACATGCGGCAATCAGCTCCTCGTCGCGGTAGCCCAGACGGTGCATGTGATCGGTGAGCAGGTTGAAGCTGTTGGGCGCAAAGCCGAGACCGAAATGCTTGACGGTTGCCTCCGAAAGCCGTCGGTTCTCGCGCAGATAGCGCATCCCCTCGCCGCCAATGGCAGGGTCAAAGAGGCAGGCGCGGAAAAATTTTGCCGCCTCGAGGTTCATCTCCGTGATGCGCTTGCGTGAGATACCGTTGCTCTCCGCCGCGTTTCCGCTCTCTTTTGGCAGGGGCAGCCCCGCACGGTTGGCAAGATATTCCACCGCATCGGCAAACTCAAGGTTTTCTGCCTTTTGCACGAAGGTGATTACACTTCCGCCCGCATGACAGCCAAAGCAGAAAAACATCTTCTTGGCAGCGCTCACCGAGAAGGAGCCCGTTCGCTCGCTGTGAAAGGGACAGCGCCCCATCATGTTGGCGCCGCTCCGCTTGAGCTCGGTGTAGCGCCCGATCAGCTCCACGATGTCGGTGCGATCCACAACCTCCTGTATAAAGTTTTCGGGAAATCTCATTCTTTCATAATCCTTTTCGTGCTCCGCAGCGTCAGTTGCTCCAAACGCGCGGAATGAATAGCTCTTTATAGGTTTCGATGGCGTAGCGGTCGGTCATGCCCGAGATAAAATCGCACACGCAACGCTTCACGCCGTCGCGCCCGATGTTATTTCGGTAAAGCTCGGGCATCTCCTCGGGGCGGTTTTCAAAATGCAGAAAGAGCTGCGCGAGCATTTCCTTTGCGCGCCCGTCCTGCGCCTTTGCCACCGAATTGGTGTAAACCGCGTCGAACATGAAATTGCGCAAGCGATCGGTTGCCTCCTGAATTTCGGGGGTCATGGAGATTTCCCCTCGGTCGGTGCTGGCGGCAATCACGCCGCTAACCATCGTATTGATGCGCCGACTGTGCGTCTCTCCCAGAATCTCGCGAAGATCCTTGGGGATATCCTCCTTGGAAAGGATCCCCGCACGGCAGGCGTCGTCGATGTCGTGGTTGATGTAGGCGATGCGGTCGGCAAACTTCACGATCACGCCCTCGAGCGTGGACGCCATGTTTTTACCCGTGTGATTGACGATCCCGTCGCGCACCTCCCAGGTGAGATTGAGTCCTCTGCCGCCGTTCTCAAGCTTCTCCACCACGCGCAGGCTCTGCGCGTAATGTGAGAAATCGGGCGAATAAAGCTCGCGCATCGCATCCTCTCCCGAGTGACCGAAGGGCGTGTGCCCCAGATCGTGTCCGAGCGCCGCCGCCTCGGTGAGGTCCTCGTTGAGGCGCAGGGCACGCGCAATGATGCGTGCGATCTGCGTGACCTCGAGCGTGTGCGTCAGGCGCGTGCGGTAATGGTCACCCGTGGGAGCAAGAAAGACCTGGGTTTTGTTCATCAGGCGTCGGAAGGACTGCGAATGGATGATGCGGTCGCGGTCGCGCTGAAACTCGGTTCGCATGTCACAGGGGGTGTAGGGATAATCTCTGCCGCGCGTATTAGCGGTCAGAAAGGCATAGGGTGAGAGCGTGTTTTTTTCGCGCTCGAGAAAGAGCTCGCAAACGGTTGCCATCAAATTCGCCTCCCTTTTTTCTGAACTACTAATAATATACGCAAATTTGCAAAAAAATACTTTTTTCTGCGCAAGGAAAATTTATTTTCCGAAAAAAAGACCGCAAGAGCGAGTCTCCTGCAGCCTTTTTTGTCATTTTATCGGTAATCAAAGCGTGTGCCGCGCAGTGCGGGCATATCCTTGCCCCCGCTCATCTCGCGCACGCGACGGCAGAGGTCATCCACCACGGTGCTCTTAACGGCAAAAAGCAGGTTGACGCGATCGGAAAACTGCGTGTCGTCGATCACGGCACCGAAGCGCGGAAGCTCCGCCTGATAGCGCTGGTAGTCGGAATAGGAGCAGACCAGCTCGAGCTCGGTATACTGCTCATAGGTAATGATATGCGCCGCCTCGAGTGCGAGCTTGGCGGTGTGCGAATAGGCACGAACCAAGCCCCCCGCTCCGAGCAGAATGCCGCCGAAATAGCGCGTGACCACCACAACCGCATCGGTGACCCCCGACTTGCGGATGGTGTCGAGCACGGGCACGCCTGCAGTTCCCTGCGGCTCGCCGTCATCCGAATAGCGCGCCACAATCTCGCCCTTCATCAGATACGCCCACACGTTGTGCCGTGCGTCCATATACGCGCTCTTTTGCTTTTTGATATAGGCTTGTGCCTCCTCCTCGCTCTGCACGGGGATTGCGTGACCGATAAAAACCGAGCGCTTCTCGGTGAATTCCGCCTCGCCCTCATGCTCGAGCGTCGTATAGAAAACAGCCTCTGCCATCGCAATTGCGCACACCGCAGAATGCGGGTGCTCTCCTTTCCGAAAATCCGAGGCTCGGATCAATCGTCCTCGGGCTCCCTCCAATCGGGATCGTATTTTTTCATCATACCGTGTGCCTTTCGGTCAACCACGGCAGTTGCAAGAATTTCGTCAACGCCGTACTCCACGTCCTCCACCGTTGCGTACTGATAGAGCGTGTTGAGTGCCCCCGCATTGGCATTTGGAATATGGAAGGTAACGCGCCGCTTACCAGCGTGGATGATCTCCTGCAGAATTTGCTCAAGCAGCTCGATCCCCTGCCCCGTGCGTGCAGACACGAATACCGTTCGGTCATGCTCGGCAGGAACACCGACGGCGGGCAACGCCGCCACACCGAGATCGCATTTGTTGAATACGTAGAGTGTCGGCTTTCCTGCTGCCCCCAGCTCCTGGAGCAGTTGCTCGGTGACGTCGAGCTGTGCGCGATACTCGGGGTCCGAAACGTCGATCACGATCATGAGCACGTCGGCGTAAACCGCCTCGTCGAGCGTCGATTTGAACGCCTTGATCAGATGATGCGGCAGCTTGCGGATAAATCCAACCGTGTCGGTGAGCAGCACCTGATCGCCGGACGGCAATGCAAATTTGCGTGTGGTGGGATCGAGCGTTGCAAAAAGCTTGTCCTCGGCAAGAATTCCCGCATCGGTGAGTCGGTTGAGCAGCGTTGATTTGCCCGCGTTCGTGTAGCCCACGATCGCGATCTTGGGAATACCGCTCCGATCGCGCGAGACGCGCATGGTCTGGCGGTTCTTATCCAGCGTGCGCAGCTCCTCCTCGAGTGCCACGATGCGGTGCTTCATGTGTCGGCGGTCGGACTCGAGCTTGCTCTCACCCGGTCCGCGCGTTCCGATTCCGCCGCCCAGACGCGACATTTCCTTGCCGTGTCCCATCAGACGCGGCGCGGTATACTTGAGCTGTGCCAGCTCGACCTGCAGCTTTCCCTCACGGGTGACCGCGTGAAGCGCAAAGATATCAAGAATGAGCATGGATCGGTCGATCACGCGAACGCCGCCGATCTCATCCTCCAGGTTGCGGATCTGCGAGGGTGAGAGCTCCTCGTCGAACACCACGAGCCCGACCTCCTCCTGAATACAGAGACAGGATACCTCACAAACCTTGCCCATTCCGATCAGCGTGCGCGGATCGGGACGCTCGCGGTTCTGGATCACCTTTGCAACGCAGGTGCCGCCCGCCGTGTCGAGCAGACGCTCAAGCTCATCCAAGCTCTTTTCCAACTCATCGAGCGCTCTGTCGTCGGTGCAAACACCAACCAGAACCGCTCTTGTACTTTCATAATTTTTCATCAATCCATGGACTCCCTTCAATCACGCGTCCGGGAACGCGCATAAAACAGAAAAACGGGCGAGCCCTGCGGCTTGCCCGTTTATCATGGAACCAAAATCCAAAATTACTTCTGCGAAGAAGCAAGTCTCTTCTTGAACTTGTCAACGCGTCCGCCGGCATCAACAAACTTCTGCTTGCCGGTGAAGAAGGGGTGGCACTTGGAGCAAATTTCAACTCTTACCTCGCCGCCCTTGGTGGATCTGGTTTCAACAACCTCGCCGCATGCACAACGAACGGTGCACTTCTCATAGTTAGGATGGATTCCGTCTTTCATCGTTACGTACCTCTTTTCAAAAATTTGATGTTCTTTGACATCGGAGTGTCGCATCGAGCGCGACAAACAAAAGTATTATATCACATTCGTTTTGAAAATGCAAGACCTTTTTGAAAAAAATATCTGCTCTTTTGATATTTTCTTTTTTTAACTCAAATCCCGCCGAAAAGAAAAGATTTCTCATTTTATCTATTGACTTTTCATTCTGTTCGAGGTAAAATGCAAGCAACAATTCAAGAGAGGAGGCAGTTTTATGACCAAGGTAAAGGCAGACATGACGAGAGGCGCGATCCTCCCCGCGCTGATCCGCTTTACGCTCCCGATCATTCTCACTTCCCTGATTCATCAGCTTTTCAACACGGCAGACACCGTTGTGGTGGGGCGCTGGGGCGGTGAGACCGCACTCGAGCGCGAGATCGCTATCTCGGCGGTTGGTGCAAGCGCATCGGTCATCAGCTTTCTGATCACGTTTTTCATGGGGCTCTCGGTGGGTGCTGCGGTTGTGGTGTCGCACGATGTCGGTGCCCGACATTTTGAAAAGATCGAAAAAACCGTTCACACCGCCGTTGCAACCGCCGCGCTCTGCGGCGTGTTTCTTGCCGCAGTGGGAATTCTCTTTGCACGCCCCCTGCTCGTTCTGCTCGATACGCCCGATGCGGTAATCGAGCCTGCCGTGCTCTATATGCGTGCCTATTTCTGCGGTATTCCCGCACAGCTGGTATACAACTACTGTGCCGGCATGCTCCGCTCCACGGGCGACAGCACCCGACCCTTGATTTTTTTGTCGGCGTCGGGCGTTGTGAACGTGCTGCTCAATCTCGTAATGGTGCTCGGCTTTCGTCAGGGGGCGCTCGGCGTTGGCGTTGCAACCGCCGCCTCCCAATGGGTCTGCTGTATTCTGGTGCTCGGCTATATGATGAAAAATGACGGACTCTGCCGTTTTGAATGGAAAAGGCTACGGATCGACCCCGCCGTGCTCAAGCACATTCTGGCAATCGGAATCCCCTCGGGTATTCAGCAATCCATGTTTTCGATCGGAACCGTTGTAATGCAATCGGCACTCAACTCCTTCAACAACACCGTTTACGTGTCGGGCAGCTCAATTGCCACGAGCGTGGGCGTTTATCCGCAGCTCATTTGCGGATCCTTCGGGCAGGCAACGCAGGTATTCGTCGGGCAAAACACAGGTGCCAAGAACGCCGAGCGCATTCGCCGCGGTGTGCGGGTCAGCGTGCTGATGGCAGTAATCAGCTCGCTTGCAATCAACGCCGTGATGAACCTGGTCAGCGAGCCTCTGATCTCGATCTTTGCACCGGGCAACGGTGAGGTGATCGCCTTTGCACGCCTGAAGCTGCTGGTGAACAGCTCCTTCTATTTTCTGGCACATTGGGGCGACCTCTACGCCGTCTCTCTACGCGGAATGGGAAAATCCACCCTGCCGATGATCGTTTCGGTGGCAGGCATCTGCGGAGTTCGCATTCTGTGGATCTACACGGTGTTTGCCGTCTTCCGCCATCCGATCGTGATCTTCGCCGCCTACGGCGTTTCGTGGCTTGTCACCTGCGTGGCACAGGTCATTCTCTACGGACACACGATCAAAAAGACCTCACGCGAATGGGCGGCAGAGGCGGTCGACTGCAGAGAGCAACCCGTATGAACCAATCAAAAAAGAGAAGGACGCTTCGCCTCTGTTCGGGTAGCGTCCTTCCTTTTGTTTTCATCCTTTAAGCCAAGCGATTTGCCCTCACCCAGGCAAGCAGACCGTCGTAATCGGTCTCTCCTGCCGCAAGCGAAAGCCCCATGCGCGTAAATTCCTCGACCGATGGGGCGATCGGCGCGCCATTGAGCTCGAGAAAGGTAAGCATGGCAAGCATGCCGATGCGCTTGTTGCCGTCCACAAATGCGTGGTTTGCAACCAGAGCAAATCCGAGGCGTGCGCCCTTTTCCTCAACGCTCGGATAAAGCTCCTCGCCGCCAAAGGTCTGCCACACCGAGCGGACCGCGCTCTCAAGCAGACCGCCGTCACGCAGCTCGGGTGATCCTCCCGTTTCGGCAACCAGCATGCGGTGCAAATCATGCACGTTTTTTTCAGTCAATTCAATCATTTTGCCAGCTCCTCAAACGCAACGCGGTATTTTTTGAGAATACGCGCGGCAACCTCGGCAATGCGCTCGTCCTCCGCAGGAATGGGCGCATACGCGTCGACGAACCCATCCGTGCTCTGTGCCGTAGCGTTCACGGCAGTATCCCGTTTTTCCTCTTTCATGCAATCGCCTCCTTGCTTCGTCTGCTTCCTATTATACACAAGTCGTGCCAAAAAGTCAACCAAAAATCGCATGTCTGCTTGCTTTTTCGCTTCCGTTGTGATATGACTTGACAAAGAAAGGCTTTTATGGTAAAATAAATGCGTAGAAAAAGGTCGGAAATCGGGTGTATTGCCCGAAATCGAAGCGCGACAGTCCCCTGCTCGCGTATTTTTTATCGAAAGGATTTCTGCAGAATGCTATCCGCACAGCTTTGCAATATTTATGAGTCCATCCTGATTGAGGAGCTTCAACCCGCAATGGGTTGCACCGAACCGATCGCAATCGCCTATGCAGGCGCAATTCTTTGCGACCTTCTGGGTGGAGTGCCCGAAAAAATCGACATTGCCTTGAGCGGCAACATCATCAAGAACGTCAAGAGCGTGATTGTGCCCGCAACGGGCGGCATGCACGGCATTGAGGCGGCTGTTGCGGCAGGCGTGGTGTCGGGCAGATTTGAAAAAAAGCTCGAGCTACTCTCGATTCTTACCGCCGACGATCGCCCCCGCATTTCCGATTTCCTCAAAAAATGCCCCATCGCCGTCTCGGAGCTCAAATCCGACTGCACCTTTGACCTCTCGATCAAGGGCGAGAGCGGCGGACACCGCGCCTCGGTGCGCGTTTCAGGCTATCACACAAACGTTCGCCTTGCCGAGTGCGACGGAGAGGACCGTCTCGCACGCTATGCGGGAGACGGCACTGCGACAAGCACGAAGAACGGCGCCGATCGCTCAACGCTTACGGTGCGCGACATCGTTGCCTTTGCCGAGGAATGTGAGCTTACACGACTGCGCCCCTACCTCTGCCGCCAGATCGAGATGAACATGGCGATCGCCGAGGAAGGACTCAAAAATACCTACGGTGCCTCGATCGGTCGCCTGCTCTGGCGAGACGGACAAGCCGACGTCAAGGATTTGGCGAGAGCCTATGCCGCCGCAGGCTCGGACGCACGCATGAGCGGCTGTGAGCTGCCTGTTTGCATCCTGTCGGAGAGTGGCAATCAGGGCATCACGGCGTCGGTTCCCGTAATCGTCTACGCACGCGAGAACGGCATCGACGAGGATACCCTTCTGCGCGCGCTCATCGTTGCGGACCTCGTTACGGTCCACCAAAAAACAGGCATCGGGTGTCTCTCGGCATACTGCGGCGCGATCAGCGCGGGCTGCGGCTGCGGCGCGGGCATCAGCTATCTTTCGGGCGGACGCTATTATGAGATCGCGCACACCGTGGTGAACGCGGTTGCCATTCTCTCGGGCACGATCTGCGACGGTGCCAAGCCCTCCTGCGCGGCAAAAATCGCAATGGCGGTGGAGGCAGGCTTTATGGGCTTTGAGATGGCTCGCACGGGACGGCAGTTCTACGGCGGCGACGGCATCGTGACCAAGGGCGTGGAAAACACCATCCGCAACGTGGGTCAGCTCGCACGCGACGGTATGAGCGAGACCGACCGCGAGATCATCCGCATCATGCTCGAAACCAACTGAATATCCCTCAAAAAAAAATCGGGCTGTCCCACATGCAGCATGCAACGGGACAGCCCAATTTTTTTTGGATATATGTTGTTTTTTATCCTTTTTTCAGTCGGACGAATTCAATGAGGCGATGCCAATCCTCGCGCGAAAAATAATGACGTCCCGCGCGCAAATGATAGCCTACCGTTCCCTCAAAATATGCCTCCCCCACCTCGGCAAACCGATTTTGGCAGAGAAAACCAACAACGCCCTCACGCTCGTATGCGGAGCTTGCCGCCATGCACGCAAGCATTTCGGAGCAGGGGTCTGCCCATGCATCCTCGGATGCACTGCCTACCAGAACGGGACGCGGTGCAATCGAACCGATCAGCCAGTGCTGGTCAAACGGCATCGCATCCTCGCGGTTGATATAGGCAAGGTAGTTCTCACAGAACCAATACGGAAAACGGTTGCAAATATCACGCACGCGCTCCCCCTCTTTTCCGCGTGAAAGTGCAGCCCCCGAGCATCCCGAATCGTTGGAATACGCAATGGAAAAGCGCGCGTCGGTGGCAGCAGCGAGAAGTGCGGTTTTTCCAAGTCGCGAATGACCGCAAACAACCGCGCGATCAAGATCGAGCATCGGCAGCCGCTCGGCATAGTCCATCACACGCTGTGCTGCCCACGCCCACATGGCAAGCTTTCCCGCGCCGTCGACAGGACGCGTGCCGTCGGGATAAAGCACCCCTGCGAGCCCGTTTGTAAAGTCTCCGTCATCGCTCGTAACGTCCTGATAGCAAAAGGACAGCACCGCAAAGCCATTGTCGATCAGCTCCTCGGTAGGCATATAGCGATCGGGGACGTCAGCTCGGAAATTGATCATTATGAAAAAGGGATAGCGTCCCTCTTTTGTCGGGATCGTGGCGTAGAACGGAAAAGCAAATTCTCTGCCCTTGAGCTTGCAGTGTGCTGTGATCTTATTGAGCATTGCCTTCCCTGCGCAAAAATTCCGAACAATATTCTCCTCCACCTCAAACGAAAGTGCTTCGGGAACGGGGGGCAGATAGCCGTATTCCTCGCGCAGGAGCAGCTCGATTGCCTGCGCTCTGGCGGGCATTTCTGGCAAGCCTCGCTTGTTCAGCTCGCTCGTGTGCATCTCGTACCTCTTACGGATTTCGGCGCTTGAGCGGTCTTGCGCCGATCTTATCCAGAATCTCGCCGCAGATATCGGGATCGTCGGAGGTGAATCCGAGTGCACCGTTCTCAAAGGCTTGGCGGTGAACCTCCTCATCGGTGTTGAATCTGTAATAGACGCAGGGCTTGAGACCCATCAGGGCAAACTCGGTAAAGCGTGCCTTGTCGGCAACCACGCTCTCGCGCACGAGCGGGAATCCCTGCGGATCCTTTTCGCCGCTGTTGAACAGGCAGACCTCATCGTAATATTTGTAGGGGTCATCATTCTGATAGCCGCGCATCTTGGACTTCGGATAGAATCCGTGGATGAAGAAATCATCGCGCGTATAGCGCGTGCGAAGCCATGCGCAGATACCCGTGGAGAAGGTAATCACGGTGAGGCGATCCTTGCCGAAGATGCCGTATTTTCTGCAAAGCGAGAGCGTGAGCTCTGCCGATGCGTAGGCAAAATCACCGATGTCCTCGGGATAGTCCTTGAGCTCGAGCAGCACCTTGATATCGGGACGGGTTGCCATCAGCTCGAGGAACTCCTCCAGCGTGGGGATCTTTTCACCCTTGAACTCCTCACCGAATTTGATGCCCGCATCGGCGCGACGCACCTCCTCAAGGGTCATGCGGTTGATGTTTCCCGAGGTATCGGTGGTGCGATCGAGCATCGGATCGTGGCAGATCACGATGTGATAGTCGCTCGTCATGTGCACGTCCATCTCGATCGCGTCAATATCGAGCTTGAGTGCCTCGCGGAATCCGCGCATGGTGTTTTCGGGATATTTTGCGCGCCAGCCTCTGTGCGCCGCAAGTGTCACTTTTCTTTCCATTTGTTCATTCTCCTTTGGTTGAGGTTCAATTTTTTTACAAAGTAAATATAGCATTTTTTTGCCGAAATGTCAAGCGGAAACGATCTCATTTTCGTTCTTTTTTCGTTTCGGTCTCTGTGCAAGGTAATAGACCGCATAAAAGACAACGATGTAGACGAGAAACAGCAGCACAACGAGGATCGGATAGAGCACGGGGTTGCCGCCCACCGCGTTGTAAATCAGATCGTAGGGCGTGCCGTCACCGCGCATGAGGAACATGTAGTTGTAAGGAAGCAGCAGGTTTGCCGTGAGCGCGGCGGCACAAAAGCCGAGCAAAATGCCAAAGGTGATCGGCATGTTGCGCAGCTTCATGCTCTGCATGCCCGAGATCGCAATGTAGAGTGCGGAAAAGCCCGAGATGCAATGGGTAATTCCGGACACCACGTTGTCAAACGAGAGCACGGGATAGCACGAATAGTTATTCCCTGCCGCATAGGTGCCGAGGATCGCGCCGAGCAGCCCGAAGATCAAAACGAAATCGAGCGCAGCCTCCTTTACCCGTCCCCTTGAAAAGGCAGCAAGCGGAAGGGTGATGAGCTGAATGCTGCACAGGAACAGGGGCAGCTCGTAGATCCAGAGCCACGGGTCCTGCGCGCGGATGCACATCAGAATAATCTTGCATAGCTCAATCGAGTCGATCAGGATCGCCGCCACGATCAAAACCTTATTTTTTTCAGCGGGCAAAGCATGCCTGTTTTTGCGCCCCAGCAGGATCGCAAGCAACACCATGATCGCCACAAGACTGCTCACAAAGAGCAGATGCTGCCATGATAAATACCCTTCGGCAGGTCGGGTATATCCACCAAAACCAAAAAAATCCTTCATAACAGTCCTCTTCCAATGAATGTCTGATCAGTTTTTCTTCTCTGTTTCACGCTTTTCAAGCAAGCGGACGTAAAAGCCGTGGGACTCCCCCTCGGTTGCGCATTGCAGAAGCAGGTAGGAAATACCCGTGGCACATGCGCCCTTCATCTTGATCTGCGTGATGGGATCATCGTTGACCGAAACGGTCGCCTCGCCGCACAGGGTGTTAAAGTCGATATCCACACGCACGAAATCGGTACCGATCCGCTCGGCGTCAAGCTCAAGAGCAAAGGGCGAGAGCTCGGCGGCATAGGGGTCACAGGGATTGTACCAGCGATCGGTGAGCGTGATGCGTGCCGTTTTCTCAACGAGCTTGAGTTCGACCGACACACGCCCCACTCTCGACGCAGGGAAATTCCAAGCAGCACCGCCAACGTCACCCCAAAGGCGATCGTCATGTCGCTTGCAGATATAGAGCATCTCGGCATATCCCCCTTCGGGATCGGGCATCAGATAGGCGCTCGGTGCGCGATTCCACGAGCAATGCCCGTTGCCAACGCGCGAGATCGTGCACCCTGAAACACTGCGCACGTAGGTGTGCGTCGTGATCTGCCCGAGCCCCATGCGAAAGTCCTCGCGGCACGAGGTCTCGTAGAGCCAATCGGCGTCGAAAATGACCAAGCGGCGCGAGACCTCGTTCTGTCCTACACTCACGAGAATCTTGCCAAAGGGCAGCTCAAACGCCTGAAACTGATGTACGCTCTTGTCATTGGAGGACGCCACGCCGCCAACGTAACGGAAATCGGTGTTGTTGCGAACGGGGTTGAGCAATATCTCGCGGTAGCCGAGAAAGGTCCTGCCGCAGTCCTCGCTGATTGCCGCATGTGCCGCATCACGATTGGTGAACACGTCCTCATAGCGTCCGATGGCGGTCTTTTCATCCACCGGAGGCAGGGTTGCACGGTGATCCGCCTCGGGAAGGGGTTTTGTGTTGTTCCAAAAGGTGAGCACTCTACCGTCGGACAGCCGCAGAAGAAACGCCGTGGTGTTGGTTCCCCAGAAGGTGGAAGGCTCGGGAGTGGACCAGCTTTCGCCGCCATCGTGCGAATAGCTTTTGTAGAAGCAATCGGTAGGCGTGCGAATGATCATCATCATGTTGTTCTCGGATAACTCGACCACGTTGGGCTCAGTGCCGCTTGCAATCGACCATCTCGGTCCCTTGTGCGGATATTCGACGGAAAGCGGCGCAACCTGCGGCAGCTCTCGGCGCTCCCAGGTCTTGCCCCAATCATCGGAGAAAAAGAACGTGGCAACACGGGTGTTGTAGTCTGCCGAGCATTGCGTGGTGAACCAGATGCGGTTGGAATATGCCGACTGACGCGGCAGGAAGGTATCTCCATAGACACCGTCGCTGATCTTGATGATCTCGGGGGCGGGATCGTCGGGACCGACCTTCGAGCGCAGCACCCAAAGACCGCTCCCCTCATCAACGGGATTGTTGTGCGCGTCGCAGGCGGTGATGTAGAGGTCGGGGGTTGGAAAATATGTGCAGGCATTCATGATGCCGTGCGCGTAGTGCCGAGTCCAGGAAATGCCGCCGTCCACCGACGAAAGATACGCCGTTTGCACGTTTTTGTCCTCATCGTTCTTGCCGTAGAGCCGCCCATAGGAGCGGATCTCGCCGTCGGGCAGAATGCAAACGTTGCGCCGTGAATCGCCCAGGGGAGTTGCCACAACCGTGGGCTCCCAAATGCGACGGAGCATATCCCGCTGATCGTCGGTCATGCGGGCTTCCATGTTTTGAAGATAGCGGTACATCAAAAAGACCTCCTTTTACAGACTACTCATAAGATAACACAAAAGCCAACCGTTGTCAATATCTTTCTTCTTTTTTCGCGTTTTTTCGAGCAGCATTTTTCGTGTGAAGAACCGTGAAAAGCTTATGTCATCCGGGCACCGGATTTGCAGTATTCCGCATGTTTAATAGGCAGAAATCTCACCACAAATACGAACCGAGGGCTGTCTCAAGCATGAGACAGCCCTCGGTTATGTTTAACGGTCAACAAATGAAAGCGTAATGCCAAGTGCAAAGCCATTGGGAGAGATCGTGTCCTCTCGCGCCTTGAGCAGGCAACGCACCTCGAACTCTCTGCGGTCTCCCACGTCGCAGGGGACAGTGAGAGACGCCTTGTAGGAAGGCTCCACCTCGTAGATCAGCTTGCCGTCCACGTAAAACTCCGCATGCTCACAAATAATCGACGCGATCCTGATCGCGGGAATTTTGCCACTCGGAATGCTTTTGGGTAACAGGATTGGCATGCGCACCATGCGCCATCCCTTCTTGAATCCGCTCGGCTTGTAGCTATTAAAAGCACTCTTTTCCACCACAATGGGTGCGAGGCTATTCGCGTCGTCATCGCCGTACACGCGGTTGGGATCGGGCTTTTCCGCCGAATCGGCAATGTCGGCAAGAACGCCCGTGATCGCCAGATTGGGCTGGTGGAAGATATAGTCGGGGCGCGCAACCGCTTGGACCGTCCACGCAACCGAGGCGGGCTCGAGTCCCTCCACGCGTGCGGTCAGCTTGAGCGACCTCGCTCCGATCCCCGCCATCACAAGCACCTGACAAAGCCCTGCATAGAGACGGCGATAATTTGCCTTGTCGGGCTCGTGGCTGTTCGGGTCACCGTTGCCCACACCCGCAATGATGCCGTCGCCCTCGAGCTCAAAGGTGACAAGCTCATCGGCGGTTGGAATTTCCACGCCGTTTGCGTCCACGAGGGAAACGCGCACGGGAACGGTGTCCTGCCCGTCGTCATTGATCACGGTGCGGTCTGCGATCAGCTTCACGCGCACAGGTGCACCTGCCGTTTTGTTCTCGGCATGCGCCACGGCTTTGCCGCCGTTGTAGCCGATCGCCGAGATCGTCCCCACCTCAAAGGGCACCTGCCACTCCTGCTGCACGCAAACGTCATTTACGCGTCTGCCGAGCGAGCGACCGTTGAGCAGGAGCTCAACCTCCTCGCAGTTGGTAACCGTCATCACGCGCACCACCTCGCCCTCACGGTGATTCCAATGCGGCAAAATGTGCATCATCGGCTCATCCGTGAAGGTGGCACGGTTGAAATAGAAGGAATCCTTCGCAAATCCGCAGGTGTCCATAATGCCGAACTGCGAGGAGCAGGAGGGCCAGGTGAAGGGCGTGGGCTCACCGCGATAGTCAAAGCCCGTCCAGATAAAGATGCCTGCGAAATAATCGTGACTGCGCACAAAATTCCAGGTCTCTCTCACTCTCTGCCCCCACGGAACAAGCTCGTCATCGTAGTTATCAAGCACATGTGCCCCCTCGCGGTCGCTTTGGTAGCAGCCGCGCGTGGTGACGGCGCTGTTGTTCTCCGAGCCGAGGATGGGCATGGTGGGATATTCGTTGTGGATCGACTCGATGCGATTGATCGCATAGTTGATACCCAACGCATCCATCTCCATGCCCGTTCCATCGGGATGGATGGTATCGTTGACCGCACCGAGAATGATGCGCGAGGTATCGAGCCGCAGCACTGCGCTTTTCAGACGCTTGAAGATCGCGCGCCCCTCACTGCAGTTCTGGAGCGGCTCCTCGTTAAAGAGCGAATAGAAAATGACCGACGGATGGTTGCGGTCGCGGCGGATCAGCGTTTCGAGATTGCAGATCGCCGAGGGACTCACCTCAAACGAACGGTTCTCGTCCATCACGATCATGCCGAGCTCGTCGCAGGCGTCAAGCACCTCCTTCGTGGGCGGATTGTGCGAGCAGCGGTAGGCATTCGAGCCCATTTCCTTGAGGCGTCGAATGCGGTAATATTGAATCGAATCGGGAACGGCAACGCCAACCCCCGCATGATCCTGATGATTGCAGGTACCCTTGATCTTGAGGGGTCTGCCGTTGAGAAAAAAGCCGCGCTCGGCATCCATGAAAAAGCTGCGGAAGCCGATGCGAACCGAATCGGCGTCAACCGACTCCCCTCCCCGCAAAGCCTCAACCTTGAGGGTGTAAAGATGCGGTGCGTCCACGTCCCAAAGTCTCGGATCGGTCACGGTAAGGGTACTGCAAACGGCGGCTTTTGCGTCGGCTCCGACAAGCGTTTCGGCACCCGTTGTCTCGGCAATCAGTCTCTCGCCGTCATACAGGCATGCACGGACCGATGTGGGAGCATCCTCATAGGAGGAATTCTCCAGCGTGGTCTCGAGCTCCACGCACCATTCCTTTTTCGCTTCATCCGCAAGCACGGGCTTTGCCCAGATTCCGTTGTGCGCAATATGCACCGCGTCCTTGATATAAAGATGCACGTGACGGTAAATGCCCGCGCCCTCATACCACCAGCCCTCGGTGTCGCTCCCCTTGGTGTAGACCGCGAGGGTGTTGATGCGATCGAAATAAAGTCGGTCGGTTACGTCGAGCGCAATCTCGGTGTAAAGGCTGAACGAGCGCTCGAGCACCGAGCCGTTGAGATAGATAACCGACGAGGTGGAAATGCCGTCGAACACCAGCATGGCATGCTTGCCGCGAAGCGCAGGATCGACCGAAAAGGTCTTGCGATACCAGCCGTTCTCATAGAGGCGATAGCCGTGATTTCCCACGGCGTCGGGCGAAAAAGCTGCCTCGGTCAGATAATCGTGGGGCAGGTTCACGCACTGCCATTCGCTGTCATCGAACACGCGCTTGGTTGCGGGTCCGCTCGCACCGCCTGCCTTCGTGCTGTTGTAAACCGCCAGGTGCGTGCGCGAGTCCTCGCTCACGACCTCGCCAAGATGAAAACGCCAATCCATATCCATGTTGTAATGCTTTCTTATAAAGTTCATCCGGCTTCGTACTCCTTTTGTTGAATGTGAAAATTTGTAACCGTCAACCAATGCCATTCATGCTGTTTCGCCCATATTTTAGCATTTCAAAACACTTTTGTAAATATAAAAATCTGCCATAATTACAACGGTTTCATATCGAAAAAAGTCACGTTTTCCCGCGTCGGTTCCTTTCAAACACCTGTTTTTATGTAAAAAACGCATCCGTGCGCGGGGTCAATCGCGCTTCATTGCCATATAACGCGCGATCGTCGCCTGCAAGCGCTCGGGAGACTCACCCGACGCGAGCGCAATGTGCGAATATTTCTTCGCGTTCTCCGCATCGCCCTCAAGCGTGTGGATAATAGCAAGCAGGGTTGCCGATTGACGCATCTTGTGGTTGATCTCGAGCGCCTTCATGGCGTATGTCTTTGCGTTTTCAAAGTCATACGTATCAAAATAGAGCTTGGCGAGATTGTTGTAGGGCGCGGGGTTCTTTTCATCGTTTTGAATTGAGAGATGCATGCAGGCGATCGCGTCGTCGTAATTGCCGAGAGAGGAATGGAGACTGCCGAGATTGCCGTAGATGGTAGTGGAGGTGATCCCCATGCGAAGCAGACTGTTATACACCTCAACGGCAGCGCTCTCATTTCCCATATCGGTGAGCACGAGCCCGAGAAAAAGCCCCACGGCATAGTAATCGTCGGTATGATCGCAGCAGGACTGCAGCTCGGTAAGATATTTTATCGCTTTGCGGTATTTGTCCTCATTGTAGAGTCGCACCGCACACAGCAGCTTTTTTCTGTGCATCGGATGCTCGGAAAAGGCGTTTTTGAGGTATTCCTCATATTGCCGCTCATAATATCCAAGCCCGCGACGTCTCGCACCGCCGCCCAAATAGAGGCGCAGAATCCCCACGATGCAGACCGCAACGATTGAAAGCAGCTTTGGCAGATTTTTGATCGGGTCCACCCCCTTTGTTGTGATCTCCACCACGTAAAGTCCCACACCAAAGGCGAGCAGTGCAATCAACACAACCGTCAGAATGATTCGGATCAGCTTTTGTTTTTTCATGTCAAACTCCTTGTCCTTCTCTTTTGTTTTCCCCTAACCGAGCCAACCGCGCGGCAAGGGAGGAAAGCAGCAAATGTTACACCAGAATTATATCACAGATGCACGCCTCTGTCAACCGTCGCCCCCACGGGAACGGCGATAATCCGAGGGGGGCATGCCGGTTTGGGCGCGGAACTCGCGGTCGAAGGCACGAAGCGAGCAAAAGCCGCACGCCTCCCCGATCGTTTCCATGCTCTCCCCCGTCGAGCGTAGGAGACGCTTGCACTCGGTGATGCGCAGCCCGTTGACATATTGGCGGAACGAAATACCCACCAAGCGCTTGAAGGCGCGAGAGACGTAGGCGTAATCGTAGCCGATCTCGGCGGCGGCATCGCGCAAGAGACAACGGTTGGTGAAATTGCGGTCGGCATAAACCAGCAGCTCCACCAACAGCCTCTGATCCTGCCCCACCGACGCCTCCGCGTAGGCTCTGTCGCGCTCAAACTCACCGCAGATATAGTAGGCAAGCGATTTTTTGTGAAATACGGTTGCAAGCTCAACCGTCTCGGGCGTTTTACATCGAAACTGATTGCTTGTCGGAACTCTGCCTCCGTGTGCCTTGTAGAATGAGGTGACGAGATCGGGCGAGAAGATGCACATGCGCATCCGCCCCTCCTCAAGCGAAAGATAGGAATGCGGCTGCATGGGAAAAACCAGCACGGCGTCTCCTGCATGCAGAGTATATTTTTGACCACCAACACTCACCTCTGTTATCCCAACCACCTGCTCAAAATACTCAAACGAGCGGTGAATATGGATCGGAAAGGTGATACTTTTGGACGAGGTGATCTGAAATTCGCCCTCACGCAGCGAATGCTGTGACTCAAAAAGCATGGCAAGTCTCCCCTAAAAGACTAATTTTGTCCTATATTATACAATATATATGGTTGAAAGTCAAGGTAATCTCTGTTAAAATATTCATATCAAAGAAGGAAGGAGGCAGCCCCTTGAAAAAAGCACTGATTTTTTACGGCGGATGGTCCGGACACGATCCCGAGCAGGTGTCGCGGCGGTTTGAGGGGATTCTCGCATCCAACGGCTTTGCGGTTGATCGCGTGGAGGGCGTGGAATGCCTCGCCGACCGAGATTACCTCATGACCTTTGATCTGATCGTGCCCTGTGTCACGATGGGAACGCTTCCGCGTGAATGCGAAAAAGCCGTTTCCTATGCCGTGAGTCGAGGCGTCGGGCTGGCGGGCTGTCACGGCGGCATGTGCGATGCCTTTCGCAACTCCACCGAATGGCAGTTTATCACGGGCGGACAATGGGTGAGCCATCCCGGCAACAGCGGCGTGACCTACACCGTTTCGGTTCGTCGCGGTGAGAGCCCGATCGTGGATGGCATTGCGGATTTTTCGCTCACCTCGGAGCAATATTATCTCCACGTGGACCCTGCCGTGCACGTGCTTGCCACCACGCGATTTCCGATCGCCAATTCCTATCATGCGGCAAACGGCGCAGTCGATATGCCCGTGGTCTGGACGAAATATTGGGGGCTCGGCAGAGTGTTCTATTGCTCGATCGGGCACAGTGACGAGGTCTTTGCTACCTGTCCCTCGGCGACGCTTCTCATGGAGCGCGGTATGCTTTGGGCAGCAGAGGGAAAGGACGATGCAAGAGCACGCGGGCTCGATGCAACGGTCTTTGAAGAAAAAAAGTAAATCAGGGGTATCTCGCCCCACAAAACGGATAACAAATCATTTTCGATCAAACACAGGAGGATTTTGAACATGCTTAAGGTTGGAATGGTTGGTGTTGGAAACATCAGCGGAATTTACCTCAAAAACTTTGCCGAGACCTTCCATGGCGTGAAGCTGGTTGCCGTTTGCGATCTCATTCGCGAGCGCGCCGAGGCGGCGCAGGAAAAGTACGGTATCCCCAAACTCTACGATACTATGCACGAGCTCTTTGCCGATCCCGAGATCGACATCGTGCTCAATCTCACGCGCCCCTATCAGCACTATGAGGTCTCGCGTGGCGCGCTCCTTGCCGGCAAGCACGTTTATTCCGAAAAGCCGCTCGGTGCCAATTGGGAGGAGGGCTGTGCGCTGGTCAAGCTCGCGCAGGAAAAGGGCCTCTGGATCGGCGGCGCTCCCGATACCTTTATGGGCGCGGGCATTCAATCCTGCCGCAAGTTCATCGACGAGGGCGGAATTGGCGATGTGATCGGCGGCAGATGCGTGTTCGCTTCGCACGGTATGGAGGATTGGCATCCCGATCCAAACTTCTTCTATCAGTTTGGCGGCGGTCCTCTGCTTGACATGGGTCCCTACTACGTCACCGCGCTGATCAACCTGCTCGGCGAGGTCAAGGAGGTCTACGGTAAATCGCGCATCTCCTTCCCCGAGCGTCCGATCAGCTCCGAGCCACACAAGGGCGAGATCATCAAGGTCACCGTTCCCACACACTACGAAGCGCTCCTCACCTTTGCCTCGGGTGCCACGGTTTCCCTCCTGACCAGCTTTGACGTTTATAAGACCTTCCAGAACCCCATCCAGCTCTACGGAACCAAGGGCAACCTCTTCGTGCCAGACCCCAACCAATTTGACGGCTCCAAGGGTATGCGCCACTATAACGGTGCAACAAAAGAAGAGGTCGAGCTGCCCCTCACCTTTGATTACAGCGAAAACTCGCGTTGCCTGGGTCTTGCCGACCTTGCCGCCGCAATCGAGCAGGGCAGAACACCTCGCGCCTCCTATCTGCAAACCCTGCACGCGCTGGAGATCATGACGGGCATCATGAAGAGCGCCGAGACGGGACTCCCCTACAAGATGACCACCACCTTCGAGCGCCGAGCACCGATGGACCCCTCACTCCCCCACGGTGTGCTTTAAGTTACACAAACACAAACATAAGAAGAAGGCTGAATCGAATGATTCAGCCTTCAGACTGTAGACAAAACAAACGGGTTTCGTCAGCCTGCTGAAAGTTTTCGCCCGCCTTTTTCAAAAGGCGGCGCGGTGGAGGGCGCGTAGCCCTCCTCGCCCTCCGCAGAGGGCGAAAAACCTTGTTTTTCGGCGCTTTTCTTTTTGCTAAGCTTTTTCTTTTGCGCCTTTTTCGTCAAAAGAAAAAGCGAAACAAACATATTTGTTTAATGTCACCAATCATGTGCCTTTCGTCTACAACCTGCAGGCTGAATCGAATGATTCAGCCTTCTTTGATTCCGTTGACCGCAGGAAGTCCCATGCCCAACAGCGTATTCACCGCACGTTGCACGTCCTCGGGCCGTGTGACGGTATCAGGAAGCGTACAGGTCATTCCAAGCGCCTCGTAGCGAGAGGCGGCAAAGGCGTGATACTGCAACACCTTAACGCGCTCGATCCCGCGGCAATTGCGGAGAAATGCGCCGATCGCCTCACATTCCCCGTCATTATATCCCACAACGAGCGGATAGCGGATTTCAATGTGACATCCGCACTCCGAAAGATATTTCAGATTTTCGAGAACAATGGCGTTGTCACGTCCCGTGCAGCGCTTGTGAACCTCGGAGTCGATCGCCTTGACGTCATACAGGAACAAGTCGACGTATGGCATAATCTGTTCGAGCACCTCGCGACCAACGAAGCCGCAGGTGTCGACGTAAACACCGATACCGCGATCGCAGAGTGCACGTGCAAGCTCCACGGCAAAGCGAGGCTGGGCAAGACATTCCCCACCCGAGAGCGTTACACCGCCCCCGCTTCTCTCAAAAAAGGGCTGATCCTGCGCCAGGATATCGGCAAGCTCCTCCACCCCGTATGCGATTCCGTATTCCACCAACGCTCCCGTTGGACATGCGGCAACGCCTGCCTGTGTCCGCTCTCCGCCGCAGGCTCCGCAGCGAGTCGACGGGGTCCCCCTCGCGGATTTCCAGAAACA